>CAYODC010000291.1:0-3076 GCA_964402575.1 uncultured Verrucomicrobiota bacterium | reverse complement strand
CCGGCGCCATGTCCGCCCCGCAGGATTTCGCCAGCATCTCCCCCTTCGGCGCCCCCCCCCGCGAACGCCGCGGCGCCTGGTACGTGGTGCTCATCATCGTCGGGGCCGTCGCCCTGCTGGCGCTGGCCACGTTCCTCATCCTGTTGATGAAGGCCTAGCCCCCGGCCCCTGGCTGACGCCCGTGGCTCCGCCCCCCCCCATCCGCCGCCCGGACGGCTTCACTTTCGTGGAATTGCTGCTCGCCGTCGCCTTGGGCGTCGTGGTCGCCGCCATCCTGGCCGCCCTGCTCCACGGCTTGCTGGTGGCCGGCGAAGGCCAGGCCGCCCGCGCCCGGGGACCGTTCGCCGCCCAAAACGCCCTCCGCCAGCTCGCCCGCGACGCGGCCTGCGCCTTCGCCCCCCCGATCCCCGACCTCAAACCCATGGAACTGTCCACCTCCACCGAACCCGGCCAGCCGGAAATCCGCCTCGCCTTCTACGCCCCCGTCCCCGTCGAATCCGCCTGGCCCCAGGCCTACGACATCCACCGCGTCGTGTTCGAAGTCCGGCGCCAGCCCGACGGCACCCGGGAATTGCAGCGCCTGTCTTCCCCCTGCTCCGGCCCCGCCACCAACGCTCCGGCCACCAACCGGCTGTTGTCCGGACGCTTCACCCTGTCCGTCGAAGCGCTCACCAACGGAACCGCCCACGCCGAATGGCCCCTGCCCGCGGCCGAACCGCCCTTTCCCCTGCCCACCTCCCTGCGCCTCACCCTCGCCCTCCGCGGCCGCGACCCCCTGCAAACCGAAACCCTGATCCAGGCCGCCTCCGGCCTCCCCCCGCCCGTCGACCGCTCCGCCGAAAAATCGAAATAATCACTCCGTTTCCGAAAATACTTGCGGAAAGGGGGCGCGTGCGCGTATCTTCCCGCCCATTGACCACGAGGTCATCCTACTCCCGGTGCTCGGGTGGTGGAATGGCAGACACGCATGTTTGAGGGGCATGTGGGGCAACCCGTGGGGGTTCGAGTCCCCCCTCGAGCACCATTTTCCGGCGCGCCCCTTTCCCGCCGCGCGGCGGTTTTCCCTCCGGCGAAAATTGGCCTTGCATCGCCCCTCCCCCCGCCCGTATAGTCCGGCCTTCATCAAACCAGTATCGAATCAAGCAGAAAACAGCGGAACCAAGCCCTATGATCGACAGTGCAGTCAAAGCCGAAATCAAACAGGAATACCAGCAGCATGAGAAGGATACCGGATCCGTCGAGGTCCAGGTCGCCCTCCTCACCAAGCGAATCTCGGACCTCACGGCCCATTTGCAGAACCACAAGGGAGACCACAATTCCCGCCGCGGCCTGATCGTCATGGTCAGCAAGCGCCGCCGCCTGCTGGACTACCTGCGGGACTCCGACCTCGCCCGCTACCAGAAGCTCATCGAACGCCTCGGCCTGCGCCGCTAGTTCCCCGGGGAATCCCCCCCCTCCCCGCGGGGGGGGCGGCTTCCCCCTATCCGCTGGCGGCCCCCGCGGCCGTGGGCGGGCCGAGTTGGTCTCTTCCTTCCCCACTGTGCCGTGTCGGATCCCCCGCCGCGTCGCGCTTTCGCGCACCCGGATGTCAAGATCCAAAGAAGTCAGAAGAAGCAGCAAAGAAGAAAGAGAACACATGAAGAATACCACCTCCGTCAGCGTCGCCCTCGGCGACCAGACGATGACGTTCGAAACGGGCCTGTTGGCCCGCCAGGCCGCCGGCCAGGCCACCTGCCAACTGGGAGAGACCATGGTCTTCTCCGCCGTCTCCAACAGCAAAAAACCCCGCGAAGGCGTCGATTTCTTCCCGCTTCAGGTCGAATACCGCGAGCGCTTCTACGCCGCCGGCCGCTTCCCGGGCGGCTACTTCAAGCGCGAAGGCCGCCCCACCGAAAAGGAAATCCTCACGGCGCGCATCACCGACCGCCCCATCCGCCCCCTCTTCGCCGAAGGCTACTACAACGAGGTCCAGATCAACAACGCGCTGATGACCTGCGATGGCATCTATGAAAGCGATGCCCTCAGCGTCAACGCCGCCTCCGCCGCCCTCATGCTCAGCGAACTGCCCTTCAACGGGCCCCTCGGCGCCGTCCGCGTCGGCCGCATCAATGGCCAGTTTATCCTCAATCCCACCCAGGAACAGACGCTCGTCTCCGACATCGACCTGATGTATGTCGGCAAGCGCGACCTCCCCATGATGATCGAAGGGTCCGCCCTGGAGGTCAGCAACGAAGACATGGTCGCCGCCATGCGCTTCGGCCACGAGGCCGTCGTCAAAATCTGCGACGCCCAGCTCGAACTGCGCGCCAAAATGGGCCTGCCGCCCAAGACGTTCACGCAGAAGAGCCTCGATGCCGAGCAGATCGCCAAGCTCAACGAACTCTGCCGCGCGGATCTCACCGAAGCGCTCTTCACCGTCTCCAAGGTCGAACGCGGCAACAAGATGAGCGTCGTCTTCGACAAGGCCTTCGCCCAGATGCAGGAAATCTACGGCGAAGAAGTCATGAACGAGAAGTACTTCAAGATGATCTTCGACGCCGTCGAAATCGACATCGTCCGCAAGGGCGTCCTCGATGAAAACCGCCGCATCGATGGCCGGGCCATGGATCAGCTCCGCCCCCTCGTCGCGGATGTCGCGATTCTCCCGCGCGTGCACGGCTCCTCCCTCTTCTCCCGCGGCGAAACCCAGGCGATCGCCACGGTCACGCTGGGCACCGGCCGCGACGAACAGGAAATGGACGGCCTCACCGGCGGCCCCACCACCAAGCGCTTCACGCTGCATTACAACTTCCCGCCCTACAGCGTGGGCGAAGTCCGCCGCCTCGGCGGCCTCAACCGCCGCGAAATCGGCCACGGCGCCCTCGCCGAACGCTCCATCGAACCGATGGTGCCGAAGGATTATCCCTACTCCGTGCGCGTGGTCTCCGAGATCATGGGCTCCAACGGCTCCTCCTCCATGGCCTCCATCTGCGCGGGCACCCTCGCCCTCATGGATGCCGGCGTGCCCCTGAAGAAGCCCGTCGCCGGCATCTCCATCGGCCTCGTCACCGGCGAAGGCAAGAAACCCGTCCTCCTC
>CAYODC010000290.1:0-3100 GCA_964402575.1 uncultured Verrucomicrobiota bacterium | reverse complement strand
GCCGACATTTCGCCGGGCCCGCCCAACACCTCCATCTCCGGCTCCTGCCTCCTGGTCATGATGCCCCACTATAGGGCCTTTCGCCCCGCATTTCCAATCCTTGCCTTCCGCCCCGGCTCAGAAAAACGCCGGATAGAATCCCAACAGCGCCCCCGCCGCCAGTTCCGCCAGCACCCGCCTTTTCCGGCCCTGCGCCGGACGGCGATAGCATTCCTCCAGCACGAACGGTAGCCGCATCGGCAGGTAGAACAGCGCAAACACTCCGCCCAGCAACGGCGCCAGCGCCACCTTCATTGCCCAGCTCTCCGACGCCAGCTCCCCCAGATCCAACAGCGCCCCCCACCACACCGTATACGCCACGCATCCGAACGCCACCAGCAGCCCGTCCGCCACCCGCTCCTTCCAATGCCCCGGCGGCTCCCGCGATACCGCCTCCCCTCCCGTCCAGAAAAACACGGTCAGATCCTTGAACACCAGCAGAACCATGGCCGCCCCCGCCCAAGTCCCGTCCGTCCCCTCCCCGGCCAGCCCCCAGCCATCCAACGCCACCATCCCCACGATCGCCGAAACAATCATGTGCCCGATCACCGTCACTGAGGCCAGCCCCAGCACCGGACCTTGCGGCTCGAATGACTCTTCGCGGTTCCGCCGCCGCAAAAACAGCACCTTCCAACGCACCGCCGGCGCCTCCAGCAACAGCCCCGCCACCACAATGAATCCCGGAATCCACATCGGCTCCGCCCGCGCCAGCCCCTCCTTCAACGCCTCCGCCAACCACGGCGCCACCAACAATGCATAGCCATAGAATGCCAGCGATGCCGCCTGCCCGCCCAACCATTCCCGCCTGCCGCCGTCCGGTTTCATCCTGCCTTTACCTAACAGCTTTTCCTCCCCGAACCAAGTGTTCATAATCACAAATTAACGTGCGCACGCCTCCCGTCTCGGATACGTTTCGCCCCGGGTTGGATCTCGGAATTCCACAGTGGCTTTCCGTCCCTTCTCCATCACCCAGGATGCTACCCGCATGAAATCCTTCGGCACGATTGTCCTTCCTCTGTTTCTTTCCCTCGCGGCGTTCGCCCCTGCCTTCGCCCAATCCCCTGTCATCGACGGCCAACTCGACGCCGATTTCTACGGCGCGGCCCTCGCCGTCCAAAACACCCCCACCAGCTTCGGCAACGCCACCAACGGCCATCCCCGCTTCGCCGTCGGCGGCTCCGAACTCGATGCCGCCTATGCGCGCGTCTCCGACGGCTATCTCTTCCTCTTCATCGCTGGCAATCTGGAAACCGTGGGCGTCGGCGGCCTTCAATGGCCGGCGGGCAACCAGAACAAACTGGATCTCTTCGTCGACGCCATCCCCGGCGGCCAAAACAGCCTCCGCGGCGACAATGTCGAAATCGATGGCGGCGCCCTCGGCGCCATGGGCCACCTCGATGAGCACAATGATGGCCTTAAATTCGATACCGGTTTCGAAGCCGATTTCTATCTCACGTTCTGCAATCAAACCCGGGCCGTCTCGTGGTTCGATCCCCAGCAGGTGGAAGCCTGGCGCGGCATTTTGTCCTACGCCACCTTGCCGACCGGCGGCGGCGGGGTTTCCCAGATCCTCGGCGTGGCCGAAGATTCCAACCACCAAACCTTCACCCCCACCTTCACCTTCACCAACGGCGTCCAGCTCGGCTTCAACAACAGCAACACCGGCGGCGTCTACGGCACTGGCGACGCCAACGAATCCAACATTTCCCTCGCCTCCAACGTCACCACCGGCCTCGAACTGGCCATCCCCGTCGAACTCTTCGCCTCCGCCGATGGCTTGATCAACGAGACTATCCACATCACCGCCTTTGTAAACGACAACACCCACCGCGTCTTGTCCAACCAGGTCCTTGGCCCCATGGGACAAGCTCCGGGCTTCTATGGCAATCTCAATGATCCCCGCCTCCTCAACTTCAGCGCCGAATACAGCCCCGGCGACCAGTTCTTCTCCGCCGCCAACCCCTACGCCTCCGCCCGCGACTTGCTTGTTCCCGAGGTCGCCGCCGGCGGCGTGCTGACCCACCGCTGGCTCGGTTCCATCGGCCACACCTACGCCCTCCAGGTCGCCACCAACCTCCTCAGCCCCCAAGTCTGGACCACCGTCAGCGGCCCCCTCACCGCCGCCGTCCCCGTCGTCAGCGCCACCGTCACCAGCGCCGCTCCCTTCAACGTCTACCGCACCCGCCGCCTCGACTAACCCAGGCCCGGAACCGCCTGGACCGGCACTCCCGGCGCGGATTCCATCCAGAACCCTGTTGCCAACCGCCCTGCCCCCGTCGTACAGTTTTCCAATGACTCCTGCCCTCAAGCGCGCCGTATGGATCTTCAACACCCTCGGCTTCGTCTTCTACCTCGTCTGGCTGTCCACCCTCGATGCCCGCCAAACCCTGCGCTCCCAGGACGGCATCCTCTACTACCTCCCCTGCATCCCGTTCCTGTTCGTCTTCCTCCTGCTCATCAATCCCAAGCCTTCCCCCAAGGGCAAGCCCTGGTGGCAAAGCGACGAAGACTACGAACGCGAACAACGCGAAAAACAAAAGGGGCCCGCTTCCCCCCCCCCCCCGCCGGCCGACCCCGCTTCCAAACCCTGAGGCCCCCCTCCATGATGTCGCCCGAACGCAAGATCACCCACCTGTCCATTTGGGTGAACATCGTCCTGACCGGCCTGAAACTCGCCGCCGGCGTGTTCGGCCGTTCCCAGGCCCTCGTCGCCGACGCCATCCACTCGCTCTCCGACTTCGCCACCGACATCGCCGTCCTCGTCGGCCTGCGCTTCACCGCCAAGCCCGTCGACAAGGACCACGCCTATGGCCACGGCAAATATGAAACGATTGTCGCCGCCTTCATCGGCCTCGCCCTCGCCTATGTCGGTGTCCGCATCGCCGGCTCCGCCATCCAGCGCATTTTCCACGCCATGCACGGCGATCCGTTGACCATGCCCTCCGCCTTCGCCTTCTGGGCCGCCGTCCTCTCCATAGTCGTCAAGGAATGGCTTTACCGCGTCACGATGAAAGTCGCCCGCCGCACCGGCAGCGCCTCCCTCATCGCCAACGCCTGGCAC
>CAYODC010000289.1:278-3147 GCA_964402575.1 uncultured Verrucomicrobiota bacterium | reverse complement strand
CTGCCCGAAGTCCGCGCCGCCGCCGCCGAGGCCGACGTCGCCAAGCTCTCCCTGAGCGCCTGGGATGACGCCTCGTTTCGCCAGGTCAACCGGCCCCATCCCGGTCTCGACTTCGACCGCTCCCTCGCCGGCATGCGGGAGTTTCGCCAATCCTTCGCCGGACGAATCTGGCTGGAAGTGTTCCTGATGGTCGGCCTGAACGACGCCCCGAAACAGGTCGCGCGCATCGCGGCGCTGGCGCAATCCATCCGCCCCGACAAAATCCACCTCAACACCGCCGTTCGGCCCCCGGCGGACTCGAATGTCCTCCCCGTGGACCGCGAATGGCTCGAATTGCTGGCGGACCTCTTCCAGCCCCGCGCCGAGATCATTGCCGACTTTTCGGCCCGCCCCGGCAGCGGAGTGGCCGTGAACGAGACCGCCATCCTCGACATGCTGCGGCGGCGCCCCTGCACTGCCCAACAGATCGCCAGCGCCTTCGGCATGCACCTTAACGAAGTGGCCAAATACTCCGGCCATCTCTTGCGCACCGGCCAAATCCAATCCTTGCAACAGGGGGACCAAATCTACTATGAAGCTTCACGTGCCGGGCCGTCCGGCCGCATCTCAAACGGAGATCCATCCAGCATGAGCACGAACAAGCGCCCGCACCAGCATTCTTCCCATCCAAAGCCCGCCGCCCCCCTCACCCCCTACGGCAACCGCCCGATGGTCACCCCCATCGTCCACGCCGTCAACTACGAGTATCTCAACTTCGAGGTGCTGCGCCAGATCACCGACGGCGAAGTCGACGGCTACACCTACCACCGCGACGACAATCCAACCGTCCGCGCCGTCGAACGCCAGATCGCCGCGCTCGAAGGGGCCGACGACTGCGTCGTCTGCACCTCCGGCATGGCCGCCTGCACGATGGTCTATCTGACCTACCTGCGCGCCGGCGGCCACCTCATCCTCTTCCACGACGTCTACGGCGCCCATTACAAGGTCTCCCTCATCCTCGAACGCCTCGGCGTGGAGGTCACCTGGGTGGATGCCGCCGACTGGCGCGACCTCCCCCGCCATTTCAAGCCCAACACCCAAATGGTTTTCCTCGAAACCCCCAGCAATCCGCTCTGCAAAACGGTGGACGTCGCCGCCATCCGCAAGATGGCCGACAAGGTCGGCGCGAGAGTCGTGGTCGACAACACCTTCGCCACCCCCTACCACCAGCACCCCCTCTCCCTGGGCGCCCACCTCGTGGTGCACAGCGCCACCAAGGCCCTCGGCGGACACAACGACCTCATGGCCGGCGCCATCGCGGGCTCCAAGGACGACTACGACAAGCTGTGGTTCACCCGCCAGGCCATCGGCTGCACGCTCGACGCCTACTCGGCGTCGCTGCTCGAACGCGGCCTCAAAACCTTCCCCCTCCGCGCCGAACGCATGGCCGAAAACGCCCTGGCCGTCGCCCGGCACCTCGCCCAGTCCCCCCGCGTCTCCAACCTGCGCTATCCGGGCCTGAAAACCGACGAGGGCCACCGGATCTCCGCCCGCCAGATGCGCAACGGCTTCGGCGGCATGATGGCCTTCGACGTCGGCCGCACCCAGGAGGACGCCAAGCGCTTCATCTCCGCGCTCAAGACCATCCGCCACGCCGTCAGCCTCGGCTCCACCGAGTCCCTGATCTGCATCCCCTTCCTCACCACCATGCTCTACATGCCCCCCGAACGCCGCACCTCCTTCGGCGTCCGCCCCAACAGCGTCCGCCTCTCCGTCGGCGTCGAACCCCTCGCCGACCTCCTCGCCGACCTCGATCAGGCCTTGGGAAAAACCCCGAAAAGGAAACGCAAATGAACGACGCGCGTTCCATCCTGATCGTCTTCAATCGCTCCCCCTACGCCTTCCCCATCACCTCCACCATGGCCGAACTGGCCGACTGGGTCGCGTCCAGCGACCGCGTCCTGACCTTCTAGCCATGTCCGGCGATTGGATTCACCGCGTCCGCGAATGGGTCGAGGCCCGCGCGCTCCGCGCCTGCTCCGGCCAGACGCCCCCGCCTCCGGCCATCGCCCTCAAGCTCGACCACACCCGGCGCGTCGCCGACAACGCCCGGACCATCGCCCGCGCACTCGGCTGGGCCGAGGACGATGTCCTCCTCGCCGAAGCCCTGGGCTGGCTGCACGATGTCGGCCGCTTCGACCAATACGCGGAGTTCGGCCACTACCACGACGCCACCTCCTTCGATCATGGCCGGCGCGGATTCGAGGTCGTGCGCCAGGCGCCCCTCCTCTCCCCGCTGCCCGAACCGCGCCGCAACGTCCTGCTGGAAGGCATCCGCCATCACAACGCCAAAGCCATCCCCGACTCTGTCTCCCCCCTCTCCCTCCCCTTCCTGAAACTCATCCGCGATGCCGACAAACTGGACATCTACCGCGTCGTCGCCGAGGAAATCGATCGGGATGGCTTCCGCGAGCTGGCCTCCATGTGGCCGCACATCGATCTCGATGGCCCCGTCAGCCCCGGCCTGCTGGCCGAAATCCGCACCCAACGGAACATCGATCTCCGCCATATCCGCACCCTCGCCGATTTCCTCCTGCTGCAGGCCTTCTGGATCTATGACCTGCACTACGAACCCACGCGCGCCCTCATCCGCCAGCGCCGCATCCTCGAAACCCTGGAAACCCATCTGCCCTCCGATCCCGCCGTGGCCGCCATCCTGGAAACCATTCGCTCCTGTCTTCATGACAACGACGCCCCCATCTGATGCGCACGACATTCTCCGTGTCGCAATCCGTGGCCGAAACCCGGAGCCCGTCCCATGCTGACCTCCCTCCATCTGTGCGAAACCCACCGCTGGCGCATCCGCCGCTACCGGACGCTCCGCTTCCAG
>CAYODC010000289.1:0-224 GCA_964402575.1 uncultured Verrucomicrobiota bacterium | reverse complement strand
CGACTCGGAAAGCATGAACCCGAAGCGCGACGACCAGCCCATCCGCAACTCCACCGAGATGAAGCTGCACCTGCGCGCGCTCTTTTCCTCCCACGGCGAAATCCTGCGCGCCGCCTTCTCCACCCTGCGCATGAACCCCACCACCTGCCTGCTCTTCGACGAACCCGAGGCCGGCCAGGATTTCGACCACGTGTTGAAACTGCGCGCCGCCATCGACCGCGCCG
>CAYODC010000288.1:0-3177 GCA_964402575.1 uncultured Verrucomicrobiota bacterium | reverse complement strand
ACTACCGGGAGACGGTGAAGACCAACCGGCAGATGATGCACTACATCGATTTCACCCAAGACCTGATTGCGCACCATGCCCAGACGACCTTCATCAACGTCAACACGGACGGGGCGCGCATCGAAGGGGCGAAGCTGGTTCGCCCGGAGGAGCTGGCGACGTTCGCGGGGCCGGCGCTGGACGCCGGGGCGCGGATCGCGGAGATCTACGAATCGCAGGCCCAGGCCGACGATCCGGGGCGGTTCTGCGACGCGCTGCGCGCGGACATGGGAGCGCTCCAGACGCTGCGCACGGAATGCCTGGATGCAGCGATGCTGTGCAACCAGATGATCATGCTGATGCGCCGGCCGCAGGCGGTTCCCAACGCCGAGGAGAAGCTGCGCGCGGCGTTGGCCCTCCTGGAACCGCTGGACGAGCGCTTGAAGAGCGATCCGGTGATGAACCTGATCGAGGCGCGCCTGGAACTGGCCAACCGCCTGCTCTCGGAGAAGATGATGTCGCCCGAAGAGCTGGCGATGCCGCCGGCGGTACGCAGCTTCTGGCGCTGGCGGGAATACTACAAGAGCGTCGCGGAGGCGGGCCGCTGGACGTCGGGGGCGCTGGCGGGCGTGATTCGGGAGATTGAAGCGAAGCCTGCGTCCGCGGGGGCGCAGGCCACGGCAGATGTAAAAAGCAACCCTCAACCGGTGGAGATGATGGTATGAACACGCAACAGTATGAAACCCAGAAGGTGTTGTCGGCCTCGCCCATGGAGCTGATCCTGATGCTGTACGACGGCGGATTGCGCTATTTGACGCAGGCGCTGGCGGCATTCGACTGCGAAGACGAGATCGAGCGGATGAACGGCATCCACGAAAACCTGTTGCGCGCCCAGGATTTCATCACGGAACTGGCGTGCGCGCTGGACGTGGAGCGGGGAGGGGAACTGGCCCTGCAACTGAACCGGCTGTACGAATTCATGCTGCACCATCTGGCGCAGGCCAACACCCACAAGCAACGCAAGCCGGTGGAGGAAGTCCGGCGGATGTTGTCGGACCTGCGCGACAGCTGGGAGAAGACGATGGCGTTGGTGCCGCGCGAGGAACAGCCCCAGCCGGTGCCGGTCGAGCGCAACAGCAGCTTCCGTTTTTCAGGCTGAAAGCCGGTGGCGCCCGTCATGAATCCGAGGAACACGCGTCCGGCCCCCTCCCGGGAGAGGCTGCTGGAGCTGGATTATGCCTTGGGCGAGGCGATTGCGCGCCGCGACGGATTGGCGGCGCGCCAGAATGCGCGGCTTCTGGCGAAGGCATTGCAGGACTGGGCGGAGCAGGCGCCGGAAGGGGAAGAGTTCGGGGTGAGGGAGCTTGCCGATCGTTTGCGCGGACGATTGGAGGAAGCCTTGGCAGCCCGGGAGGCCCTGGGAGTGGAAATCGCGCAACTGCAGGTTCAGCGAAAGCTTTCCGGCATTCCGGCCGGGATTCCGGGCCGGCTGGGGCAGCGCGCCTACCGGGCCTGAGGGGGGCGTGGCACGCGCCTTGCTATCAAGCAGGGCATGGCTGCAACACAAAAAGAAACCAACAAACTGTACCGCCAAAAGTACTTTGTCGAAGCCAACCGCGTTTTGCGCTATCGTCCGCCGCCGGCGGGGCCGATGCGGGGCGGTTCGTCCACCATCATCCGCCGGTCGGAAGGGTGCCTGCATGACGTCCGGGTGCCGATGAACAAGCCGGCGCCTCCGGCGGATGCGCAGATCGCGGTGCAGATCGTGCGCAAGAACGGAGTCATCAGCGGCATCCGCATCACCTGTCCTTGCGGACGGCATGCGGAAGTGGATCTGGACTATTCGGCCGGCGCCGGCGCGCCGAAGTCAGGAGGCGCGTCTTGAGCCGCCAGGGGAAACGCTGCGGAGTGACCGCCGTTGCGGGTCTGGCGGGGCTGGCCATGCTGTTGGGCGCGGGCTGCACCACGGCCGTCCAGCGGCAATACAACCATGCTTCTTTCCGGCCCAACGAGCATTTTCGCGTCCAGTTCGTGTTGCCGGAGGGGATGGTGGAAAAGCCGTTGCCGATCGATACGCTGCTGCTGCTGCCGCCGATTGGCCTGCCCGGTGAAGAGTCCTCGCTGATGTTCATGCTGTCGATGTGGCAGGAACTGCAGCAGAACCTGCCGGGGATCGTGCGCACGCCGCGGATGGACGGTCCCTATGCGCCCTACACGAGTGCGCGCAACCTGCTGATGGACGACGGGCGCATTGACGGGAACGAACTGGAGCGGATTGGCCGACTGGCGGGGGCGTCGCACCTGCTGATTGCCCGGGTGATTTTCTACCGGCCCTACCATCCGCAGAGCATCATCATGGAATGGCACCTGCTGGATGTTCAAAAACGCCGGTCGGTATTGATCGTGGCCGGGGCGATGGACGCTTCGGAACAGAAGGTGCTGACGGCCGCCAGCAACTACGTGCGCAGCCGCCGGTCCGATCCGACCTCCGCCGGGAGCGTGGATGTGCTCTTGCGTTCCCCGCGGGAATACTGCAGATTTGCTTGCGCGCAGGCGGCGGATGCCCTCAAGGCGTGGCTGATGCCCGAAAGCGATGTCTACGTTCCGTATTTAAGCTATTAGTGGGATGTGACGATTAACAGGTTGTTCAGAAGGCTGGTCCCGTATGCAAATTGAAGATACAACCGTCCGATTACAACATGAGTGCAATCCATCTCGAGTCAAGCCGTCCCATTCTTTGGCGCAGACGGGGACCCAACGGGGGGCTGCCGGCATGAAAGATACAGCGCAAACTTCTGCATTGGCCCGAATTGCATCGGAAGCCATGCGTCAGATGCGGGAAGAAGTCCCGGTTCGGGAAGACAAAGTGGCCCAGTTTAAAAGCTGGGCTTCCGATGATTCCAAGATGTTCACCGACGACGCCATCAACGCGATCTTCTCCAGGTTATTTGCCTTATAGCGGGTGCCCCGGCGGATGGCCGCCGGGCGATGAGTGAGAGGGGGGGCCAAGACCGCCGGACAGAAGTCCGGCGGTAAATTTTGCCGATTAGGTTGATCCTGTTGTCAGGCATGGGGATTACGCGGGTGAACAGGTGGGGAGGGGCGGGTCAAACCGGGGTATGCATGGCCATGGCGACTTGAGAATGGCGGGAGGGCTTGAGAACTGGCGTCCATCTGAAAAAAAGGGGGGGGCGGACG
>CAYODC010000287.1:0-3179 GCA_964402575.1 uncultured Verrucomicrobiota bacterium | reverse complement strand
TTGTCGGCATAAATCAGCGGAGGGGTATTCATGGGCGCGCTCCTTCCGCTCACACCGGCACCACCCGGATCCGCTCGTCCACCTGGTCCTTGAGCGTCCGCTCCACGATCAGCTGCAGCGTCCGCGACGCCCCCATGCATCCCGCGCACGCCCCCCGCAGCCCGCAATAGACCGTCCAGTCCTTGATGTCCACCAGTTCGATGTCCCCCCCGTCGCCCTTCAGCACCGGGCGCACCGTCTCGTCGATCACCTTCTCGATCTTCCGGTACCGCTGGAACGGAGACATTCCCTCCTCCGCCACTGGTTCCGCCGCCACCGTCGTCGGCGCCGGCTCCCCCGTACCCCACGTCTCGTTCAGAATGTCCTGCAGGCCCCCCGGCGCATAGCGGCACGCCCCGCACATTCCGCCCGCCTTCAGCGCCGACACAATGTCATCGATCGTCCGCAGATTCAGCTCCTTGATCTTCCGCCGCAGGTAGGGTTCCGTCACGCCGAAGCACTTGCAGACCACCCGGCCGTCATCGTCCTCCGCTCCCGTCCCCGTCAACTTCACCCCCTGCGCCGCCAGATCCACCCCCCGCTTCTGCGCCCAGTCCACCACCGCCGCCTCCAGCGCCTCCGCCCCCATCACCGAACAATGGATCTTCTGCTGCGGCAGCCCCTCCAGGAAATCTACGATGTCCTGGTTCTTGATCTGCAATGCCTGAATCGGCGTCAGGTTGTGCCCTTCGATCAGCGCGCACAGCGCCTCCGACGCCGCAATCGCCGACGTGCACCCGAACGTCAGGTATTTCGCCTCCGTGATGATGTCTTTCAACGGATCTTCGTTCTTCCGGACCTGGAACGTGAACTTCAGCGCATCGCCGCACACGATAGAGCCATGCTGCCCCACCCCATCCGCGTTTTCGATCTCGCCCAGATGCGTCCCCGGCTTCCCCTGCACCGCATCCATGAAGATTCGTTTCGTCTTTTCGCTGTATTCCCAAGCCATGTTTTCCTGCCTTCCGGATCGAGAAAAGATACGCTCATCCCGCTAAAAATCAACTGCCCGAAACGGTTCCGGCGAAAACGCCATGCCCGCCCGGTCTCCCTCCGATCCTTGCATTCTGTTTTGCTCGAGTTCAGTTATTGCAATAACTGAAGTTCACTTATTGCAATATGTGAAGTTCAATTCTTGCAATGGATCAGAAAGGAGTCCAGACTGCCATGCAGAAGAGGTTGATATGCAACCATTGAACCCCACCCTCTGGCGTACCTGCAAAATGTTGGCCGGACAAACGCGCATCCGCCTGCTGCGACAACTGCTCGCCACTCCGGACGAAGGCGTTTCGGCTCTTGGCCGGCACGTCGGGATCCGCGAGGCCACCGCCAGCCAGGAACTCCGCCGAATCCAGTCGCGGGGTCTCCTCCAATCCCATCGTCGTGGCCCCCGCCTGATCTACCGGATGGCCGCCGACCCGCAAGTGTCCACGGCCGCGCCGATTCTCAAGGCGCTTCAAACCGCCCTGCGCGAACGCTCTCGGGAACAGGATGCCGAAATTGGCCTTCTGGCATTCGGCCTGGCGCATCCGCGCCGCATCCAGATCCTTCAAACCCTCCTGCGCGCCCCCTGCTCCCTATCGGAGCTGCAATTCATTTCGAGAATTCCGGCCCATCCCTTTCATGAACATCTCCGAACTCTCCTCCACAGCGGGTTCGCGGTCCGCTCGGGCCCCCTTCTCCATTCGGCCGTGCCCGACCATCCCTTGGCCCGGACGCTGATGAGGCTGCTTCAGCAGGGGGTAAGCCGTTGAATCAGCCCTGGTCCTGCAGCCGCCGTCCGTGACGCAGGATCTTCCACCCCTTGGTCAACAAGCGTGTAAAAAAGGGCGGACAGTCTCCGACGTGGCTGATCACCAGCGCCCGGTTCACATAGCGGAAATCGCACACCGCGCTCATGCGCTTCCACAGGTCGTAGTCGTCGAAGTAATCCTCTGGATTCCATCCCCCCACCCGTTCAATCAGCGCCTTTGTGTGCACCACGTTCGCCGTGTTGATGAAATTATACCGCAGCAATTTCGCCCGACTCCAGCGGTGCAACCAGGGCTGGAACGGATTCCCGAAGATGCGCTTGCCCGTCGCCTTGTCGCGATACTGGCAACGGCAATAGAACACCGGCTGCTCCGGATGCGCCGCCGCCGCCCCCATCATCACCCGCAGGAAGTCGGGATGGTATTCATCGTCGTCGTCCAGATAGGCGATGTACGGCGCCCGCGCCATCTGGAAAATCCCATGGTTCTTCGCGATCGCCCCATGGGCAACCGGCGGCGATTTCACCGGCAAATTGTAGAAGCGCAATCGCTCATCGCCAAACGACGCCACTACCGCCGCGCTGTCGTCGGGCGTGCAGTCGCCGACCACGCACATTTCCCAGTCGTCGAACCCCCGCTGGGCCCGCACCGATTCGATCGCGCGGCGCAGCACCGCCGAGCGGTTGTAGGTGCTGGTGACGATGCTGACGCGGGGACCGGCCATGTCCTCACCGGCCTCAGGCATTGAGTTCGCCCAGCGCCGCCAGCGCCGCGGCGATGTCCGACGGCACGAACACCATCGCCTTCTCGTCCCCGGGACCGCCGGAGGAATAGCCGTATTCAATGTTGATGTCGTGGGCCGCCAGCGTCTTCAGCACGCGCCCCAGTTCGCCGGGTTCGTTCCGTACGCGGATCAACAGCACTTCGCGCGCCGCCACCAGTTCGCCGGAGTCCTCCACGAGTTGGCGCGCCTTCTCCGTGTCGTCCACGATCAGGCGCGCATAGCCGTGCCCTTCCGTGTCCGCCAGCGTCAACCCGTAGATGTTCACGCCGTGCCGTCCCAGGAACGCCGCCAGTGCCGCCAGCGTGCCCTTGCGGTTGTCGATGTAGACCGTCAGTTGGGTGCCCTTCGAGAACACAATGGGGGTTTCGCTCATGTCCTGTCCCGTGGTTTGGATGCCGGATTCCTAGAACACCAGCCCGGCCGCCGCCAGGCGCCGGCCCAGCTCCTCCAGCACCCGCGCGTCATCCGCGGGCCCCGCCGATTCGAAGGTGGCCCCGAACCGCAGGTAGGCCCCCGCGTCGTCCCAGGGCACCGTCGAAATACAGTGCTCCTTGATCAGGTATTGCGAGGCCTCCTCCGCGTTCGCGAACGACCGCCCGGCCGCC
>CAYODC010000286.1:0-3181 GCA_964402575.1 uncultured Verrucomicrobiota bacterium | reverse complement strand
CGTGGTCGATGAAGAAGGCGCGGCCGATCCGGGCGCCGGGATGGATGTCGGCGCCGGTCTTGGTGTGGATCCACTCGCTCATGATGCGGGGAATGATGGGCACTTTGAGCCGGTAGAGCTCGTGGGCGAGGCGGTGCGCGGCGATGGCGAGGAGTCCGGGATAGGCCAGGAGGACTTCGGCGAAGGTCAGGGCGGCGGGATCGCCGTCATAGGCCGCCTGGACGTCGGCGACTAGGAGGCGGCGCACGGCGGGGAGGGTATCGAGGAATGCACGGAGGATGCGATCGGTTTCGTGGTCGAGGTTGTCGATTTTGGGCGGGCGGGCGCCTTCGACGCGGGCGGCCTCGCCGATCCACCGGTACGGGAGGGCGCGGCGGATTTCGCGCTGGAGGAGGCGCCAAGCCTCGCTGAGGCGGCGGACGAGGAAGACGCCGAGTTCGGCGCCTTCCACGGGAACGGCGCTGATTTTGCCGGGAAACATGACATCGAGCAGGATGCGCAGGGCATCCACGGTATTGCGCGGGGCGGGGGCGCGGGTCAGCAGTCCGTCCGGGGCATCGATTTCGACGAGGTTGAAGAGCTTGCCGAGTTCACTGGCGGTTTGGCAGATGTTCGCCTCGGGCGAACCCATGGGGCAGGCGGGGGTTTTTTGATATGGATTTGTTCGGCTCATTCGCAGGTGATGTCGGCGGAAGCGGATTCGCCATCGGAGGTGACGGTCAAGGTGTCATCACCCGTGGAGAGGCGCGTATACGTAATAGGACTACCGCTCGTAGCGGAAAGCTGACCACAGCTGGAATTATGTGTCCAATGGTAATTTCCATCGCCTCCACTGGCGGTGAAGGTTCGCGTCGTGTTTGTCGTCGTGAGTGTGGCAGAAGTCGGGCTGATCTCCACATCACCGAAATCGTTGGTGGGGGACGGGCTGTTGGTGGTGGCGGGGGAAACGGTGGCCTGGGCCGAGAGGGTGCCGTAGAAGGAGGGTTCGATCCAGGAGGCGTCCATGGTGGAACTACTGTCGGCATAGACCAAGGTGCCGGCGAGTTCCACGGTTTGACCGGCAGTGGTGCGCCCGCTGAGACTGAAGGTGGCGGTGCCGCCTTGCAACGCGGAGATCCGGCCGCTCCAGACCTGGTTGGCGCTGTCGTAGGCTTCCAGGACGCTACCATATTGCAGGAGGCGGAGAGAGGTGATCAACTGGCCGCTGGGCCGGCTGGAGCCTTCGTAGGGAAACACCAGGGGGACCAAGCCGTTGGTGCTTCTGTCGTTCTGGGGGTGCATGTAAAGCCCGGCGTAGTTATAGAAGGTCCCGGAGTTGTCCGAGAGGACCGCGGAAGTGCTGTCGACGGAGTCGATGTCGCACGCGGCCAGCATCCCGGCGGCCAAGAGAAGAATCGAGGCGGCGCCGAAGGTGCGGAGGGCGGCGGTCCAGTTAGGGCTCATGGTATCGTTCCTCATTGAAACACTTTTTTTATCTTCCCCTATCCGAAGCGTTTTTGCAAGATGGTTCGGTATTGAATGGTTCGCCCGAAGGAGGCCTTTTCCGAGATGAAACCCTACCATATCAACGAGGTCATGATCACGCCCCGGCAGCTGGAACGGCGGGTGGACGAACTGGCGAAAGAGTTGGCGGCGGGGGGGCCTAGCGACCATCTGGTGGTGATCGGCATTTTGCGGGGCAGTTTTATTTTCCTGGCGGACCTGGTCCGTTGGTTTGCCGTGCACGACATGCATCCCTGCATCGATTTCATGATCATGGAGAGCTACGGCCACAGCACGACCCCGGAAAAAGAGCCCTCGGTGACCCGCGACTGCACAGTGGACATCGAGGGGGCAGACGTGGTGGTAGTGGATGACATTTTGGACACGGGGCGCACCCTGCAAAAGGCGGTGGCGCATTTGAAGGCCCGCGGGGCCAAGACGGTCCGGGTCTGCGTGTTGCTCGACAAGCCGGCGCGGCGGGTGGTTCCCTTCGAGGCGGATTTCGTGGGATTCAAGATCGAAGATGCGTTCGTGGTGGGCTACGGACTGGATTACGACGGGCGCCACCGGGAGTTGCCGCATATCGCCAAGGTGACGTTCACGGACGATCCAACGGCAAGTTAAGGCGAGCGGGGATCCCATGCGGACGCGGCTGAAAGCCCTGGTCGGCAGCGCCTATTGTGCCGCAGGAGCTTTGCGCCGGCGTCATGCCGGCAGGGGGATTGTGCTGACGTTCCACCGTGTGCGCCCGGAGGGGGAGATGCCGGCGGAACGGCCCATGCGTAATCTGGAGGTGGATCGGAACGATTTCCGCCGCATCCTCGCCTGGATGAGCGCCCGCTATGAACCCTTTGCCATTGGAGACTGGCTGGCGGGGAAACCGTTGCCGGCCCAGGGCGGGTTTGCCGTTACGTTCGACGACGGATGGGCCGACAATCACACGCAGGCCTTTCCGGTGCTGCGCGAACTGGGCATCCCGGCGACGGTATTCCTGGCGACGGCGGCGGTGGAGGAGCGCAAGCCCTTCTGGTGGCAAGTGGCTGGACTCACCGACGCCGAGATTGAAAAGGCCAAGGCCGGGCGGTCTCTTCCTCGAGTTCCGGTGGCAGGGGACGCGGCCCAGGCGAGCGCGGATTTTCTGACCTGGGGGCAGATTGAAGAGATGGGGCGAAGCGGGCTGGTGACATTTGGTCCTCATGGGCATGCGCATGAGCTGATGACCACGTTGACGCGGGAGGAAGCGTTGGCGGACATCCTCCGCTGCTGGGAACTGATGCGGGGCCGGATTCCCGATGCTTGGGTGCCGGCGCTGGCCTGGCCGAACGGCAATGCACGCGATGACCTGGAGGCCGACTTGGAAAAGATGGGGTTGCGCGCGGCGTTCGGGACAGGGCGGGGGACGCTTGGCACGGACAGGTGTCCCCGCTGGAACCTGCCGAGAAACAATGTGGACCGCCATGCGGCGCAGCATGCGGGTTTGCTGCCCTGGCTGTTGATGCGGGCCCGCTGAGTCCGGCGTCGGGGAGGGGAAAGCGAAAACGGACCGGCCAGGGGGCCGGTCCGTTGGACGAGGGTTCAGGCGTGGCCGCTCAGAGGTGAAACCCTTCGCCGTAGCCGAAGTGTTCGATGACATAGTCCATGTCTTTGTCGCCGCGGCCGGAGAGGTTGACCAGGATGCTGCGGGCATGCTTGGGGTTCT
>CAYODC010000285.1:0-3193 GCA_964402575.1 uncultured Verrucomicrobiota bacterium | reverse complement strand
CATACGCTCGATCGCATGGAAAGAGTCTTCCAGGAATTCCTGACGCTGGCCCGTCCGGGGGAGGAGAAGCCGGTGAGGATCGACCTGGGATCCTGCGCCATGGAATGCCTGGAGATGCTGGCGCCGCGGTTCGAGGCGGCCGGCGTGACGCCGGAGCTGCGGCCGGCGGGGGGGGGAGTGCCGGTCCGGGTTTCCGAGGCGTCGGTCAAGCGGGCGCTGTTGAACATTTTCATGAACGCAATCCAGCATTCCGGTCCGGGCGGAAAGGTCACGGTGGAGGTGGCCGCCCGGGAGGGGCGGGCCGTGCTGGAGGTGTGCGACACAGGGCCGGGCATCCCCCGGGCGGACCGGGAAAAGGTGTTCGAGATGTTTTACACGACCCGGCCCCAGGGCACCGGGTTGGGGCTGTTCCTCGCCCGGACCGCCATTGAAAACAACGGTGGCCGGCTGACGGCCGAAGAACCGAGAGGGACCGGAGCGAGGTTGTGCATGGAACTGCCGTTGAGCAAGGAGACGCCTTCATGAATTCCGCGCGCATTTTGATTGTTGAAGACGATGCCGACCACGGGCGGTCGCTGCTGGAGGCGATTGGCGACCTGGGGGTGGAGACCGAGCTGGTGGCCACGGGCAAAGCCGGGGTCGAATCGTACCGGGCTTTCGGCGCGGAGGTGGTGCTGTCGGACCTCGTTCTGCCGGACATCGACGGGATCGAGGTGATGAAGCAGATCCGGGAGAAGGATGGCGACCGGACGCCGGTGATCCTGATGACCGCCTACGGTTCGGTGGATTCCAGCGTCCGGGCGATGAAGGAGGGGGCCTACGATTACCTGCAGAAGCCGCTGGACATCGACGAGCTGCAGGTGAAGCTGGGGCGGGCGCTGGAAGCCGCGCGCCTGCGGCGGCAGGTGGAGCGGCTGGGGGAGGAGATCCGGGGCAAATGGTCGGCGCGCTCGTGGGTGGCGGAATCGGCCGGGATGCGGGAGGTGGTTCGGCAGACGCTGGCGCTGGCGAAGACGAACGCCACGGTGCTGATCCGCGGCGCCAGCGGGACGGGGAAGGAGCTGGTGGCGCGGGCGCTTCATGCGGACGGACCGCGGGCGGGGGGGCCGTTTGTCGCGGTCAACTGCGCGGCGTTCACGGAGAGCCTGTTGGAGAGCGAGCTGTTCGGGCATGAAAAGGGGGCGTTCACCGGCGCGGTGGCGCGGCATGCCGGCGCCTTCGAGCGGGCACAGGGGCGCCGGTGCAGGTGAAGCTGCTGCGGGTGTTGGAAGACCGGGAGATCATCCGGGTGGGGGGGCAGTCGAGTTTCAAGGTGGATGTCCGGGTGGTATCGGCGACGAACCGCGATCTGGATGCCCGGGTGGCGTCGGGAGCGTTCCGGCAGGATCTGCTGTACCGCCTGCAAGTGGTGGGCATTGCGCTTCCGCCATTGCGGGAACGGCGCGAGGATATCCGGCCGTTGGCGGAGCGGTTCGTGGCCCAGGCGCAGTCCGACCACGGCAAGTGCATCCGGGAGGTGGAGCCGGAGTGGTATGCGCGCCTGGAGGCGTATGCCTGGCCGGGGAACATCCGCGAATTGCGCAACACGGTGGAAGCGGCGGTGGTGACGGCCCCGGGCGACGTGCTGCGGGCGGAGGCGCTGCGGCTGGATGGTCCGGCAACGGCAGCACCCGCGGAGGGCGGGGGCTGGCGCGTGCCGGAAGGCATGACGCTGGAAGAGATCGAGAAAAAGATCCTGGAGGAATCCCTGCGGCGCAATGGCGGCAACCGGAGCCTGACGGCGGACCAGCTCGGGATTTCGCGCCGCACGATCCAGCGCAAGATCCAGGACTACCAGTTGCCTTTCTGATGACGGGGGCTTGGCGGGGGCGTCAGCGCTTGGGGGGATCGGCTTCGCGGACGACGGCGCCGAACTCGTCGCTGAGGACGAGGAGGGCGAGGCGGTGGGCGTTGTCGACTTCGTTGGTGTTGAGGGAGGCGTAGTCGAAACGGCCGCGCAGGTCGGTATAGCCATCCTTGAGGAACCGGACCTCGCCGTCGTTCATGCGGGCGTAGACCTTGACATAGGCGCCGGAGACGGGCTTTTGGGTCTTGGCGTGGACGACGAGCAGTTGTCCGTAGGTTTCGATGACCTGGACCTTGAGGGTGTTGGCGTAGTAGGCCTGGGTGCGGCGCAGGCCGGCGCCGAGGGCTTCGACCATCACGTTCCTGGAGCGAAACTCCTCGGGCAGGTCGAGACTGAGCGGATCCTTGCGGCCTTTCAAGTCGACGGAGCGACTGAGGACGGGCCGGATAAAGGAGAACTGGGCGGCGCCGTCCTGGAGGAAGGGATTGCGGGAGAAGAGCAGCTCGACGTCCATGGGGTAGAAGTTCAGGACGACGAGGTCGAGGTTGCGGGCATCGAGGCGGATTTGGCCGGCTTCGACCTGCAGTTCAAGCGTGGGCTCGGTGGCGGCGAGGGCGCCCTGGGCCTGGTCGCGGTTTTCGGGATCGGCGGCGGAGCCGGCGGCGCCGGATTCGATTTCGTCGAGCTGGGCGAGGGCTTGCTCGAAGCGGACGCGCCAGCGGTCGACGGGGTGCCGGGCGTGCTTGGTGGCGATGCGGCGGGCGGCGGCGGTGTCGCCGCGATAGAAGGCGAGATAGGTGTCGAGGTAGTCGCACTGGATTTGCTCGGGGACGGCATCGCGGTCGACACGGGCGAACCAATCGAGGGCCTCGGCGATGCGGTCCTGGAGGACCATGTAGTAGGCGACGGCCAGTTTGTCGGTATCGGAGAGCGCGGCCTTCTGGCTCAGGACGGTCATCAGGCTCTGGTACTGGGCGAGGAAGGCGGCGTTGAGGATCTTGCGTTTGGCGCCGACGGGGTGGGCGCGCGGATTGACCAGCGGGGCGTATTCGAGGTGCTGGTAGTCGAGGCGTTCGACGGGGTCGAGGGTGAGCAGCGGCGAAACGAGGTGGAGTCCGCAGCGGTCGGCGAAGGGCGAGTGTTCGAGCCAGGCGCGGAGGGTTGCGGGGTCGTTGTGGTGCAGGCCGTAGGACCAGAGGGTGTCATGATAGACGTGGCGGGAGGCGAGCAGGTCGGTGGCCTGCTTGAAGAACGCCTTGTCCCTCATGCGCCAGGCGATTTCATCGAGGTCGAGGCGGTGCAGGTTGGCCTGATCGAGGAAGGCGAGGACGTCTTCGGGCGAGCCAT
>CAYODC010000284.1:0-3205 GCA_964402575.1 uncultured Verrucomicrobiota bacterium | reverse complement strand
ACCCGAAGGGGGACATGGGCAACCTGCTGCTGACGTTTCCGGATCTGGCGGCGGCGGATTTCCGTCCGTGGGTGGATGAGGGTGAAGCCGCGCGCAAGCAGATGACGCCGGAGGACTACGCGGCGAAGACGTCGGAGGCCTGGACGAAGGGGCTGGCCGGATGGGGGCAGGATGGCGCGCGGATCGCCCGCCTGAAGGCCGCGGCCGATTTCGCGATCTACACGCCGGGATCCCGGGCCGGGCTGCCGCTGTCGATCCTGTCTTCGCTGGATGCGCCGCCGGCCGGTTTTGCCGACGACGCCTCGGCGTTGCGGGACCGGGTTTCGGCGGCGGTGTCCGGGCTGCTGGCGCTGGCGGGGGTGGAGTCGGATCCGTTGCAGTCGCGCGAGCACATCCTGCTATCGGTGGTGGTGGATCGCGAATGGCGGGCGGGGCGGAACCTCGACCTGGTCACCCTGATCCGGGCCGTGCAGGAGCCAGGGATCGACCAGATCGGCGTGCTGCCGTTGGAATCGTTCTTTCCTGCGAAGGACCGTTTTGCGCTGGCCATGCGGCTCAACAACCTGGCGGCGGCGCCGGGGTTTTCGGCCTGGACGGAAGGCGAGCCGCTCGACATCCAGCGCCTGCTCTACACGCCGGAAGGCAAGCCGCGGGTGTCGATTCTTTCGATCGCCCACCTGTCGGAGGCGGAGCGGATGTTTTTCGTGACGGTGCTGCTCAACGAGGTGCTGGCGTGGACCCGTCGCCAGACGGGCACGTCGACCCTGCGCGCGCTGCTCTACATGGACGAGATCTTCGGATATTTTCCGCCCACGGCCAATCCGCCCGCCAAGGCCCCGATGCTGACGCTGTTGAAACAGGCCCGCGCCTTTGGGCTGGGCATCGTGCTGTCCACGCAGAACCCGGTGGATCTGGATTACCGCGGTCTGTCCAACACAGGGACGTGGTTCATCGGCCGGCTGCAGACCGAGCGCGACAAGATGCGCGTGATCGAAGGGCTGACGAGCGCGGCGGCGGGGGAGGGGCTCGACCGGGCCGCGCTGGACCATTGGATGGCCAATCTGGGCAACCGCGTTTTCCTGATGCGCAACGTCCATGAGGACGCGCCCGTCCTGTTTGAATCCCGCTGGTGCATGTCCTACCTGCGCGGGCCGCTCGCGCCGGCGCAGGTGGGTCAATTGATGGCCGCGAAAAAGGCCGCAGGGGTATCGGTGCGCGCGGCGCCGCCGGCCACGGCCATTCCGGCGGTGGGTTCCGCCACCGCCGGCGTTCCGGCGTCCGGCGCGAAGACGGTGTTGCCGTCGTCCATTCCGCAACTGTATTTACCGGCGCGGAACCTTCCCGCGGGCGCGGCGGTGGCCTACCGTCCGGCGCTGTTCGCCACGGCGCGGATCCACTATGTGGATTTGCGGCGCAAGCTGGATGCCTGGCAGACGGTCGGTCATTTGGTGGAGCTGGATCCGGATCCGGGCCGTCCGGACTGGACGCAGGGCGTCCCGTTGCCGGAGGGAGGCGGACGCGAGCCCGTGGCCGGGGCGGCCCATGAGTCCGTGCCGGCCGGGCTGGCCGACCCGAAGCGCTACGCCCAGTACGAAAAGGACTACCGGGCCTTTCTGATCGAGGCCTTCACGGTGGATTGGCCCGGCCTGCCCACTCACCAGTTGATGGCCAATCCCGGCGAAAGCGAAGGGGATTTCCGGATCCGGGCCGGCCAGATTCTGAGGGAGAAGCGGGAGGCGGAAGTCGAGGCGCTGCGGAAGAAATACGCGGTCAAGATCGAGGCGCTGGCCGAGCGCGAGCGGCGTGCCGAAGCCAAGGTGGAGAACGAGAAGGCGCAGTTGTCGCGCCAGCGCATGGGCACGATGGTCAGTTTCGGGGCGGCGGCGCTGTCGATCCTGCTGGGCCGGAAGGCGGGGGGGCTGGGGCGCGCCACGACGGGCATTGGGTCCATGACGCGGGCGGGCAAGGAAAAACTGGACGTGGAGCAGGCCGGCCAGACGCTGGAGAGCATCCGCCAGCAGCGCGCCGCGCTGGAAGTCCAGGCGGAACAGGAGATGGCGCGTGTGGCGGAATCCTACGATCCGGCGAATCTGGCGGTGACGCCCGTGCGGATGGCGCCGCGCCGGGCGGATACGTCGGTGCTGCAGATGGGCGTGGCGTGGATTCCCAACGTGGCCGGCCCGGCGGCGGGGATTCAAGCGTAGTCCGAAAACGCGCGCGGGGTTTTCTTTTGCGTTCCCTGTCGCCCGGGAATGTGGCAAAATATTAAGTTTGAATGAAGAAAAAAACGTTCAGGTGGATGCCGATGGTGGCGCTGGCGGCGGGGTTGTGTTGGACCCCGCCCGGCGCGGCTTCCCCCTTCCAGTTCGAGGTGGACCCGTTCTACAAGGATTCGGTCTTGCAGGGGAAGTTCGGGGACAAGCCGGTCTTCTTCTTCCTGGGGCCGTCACCGAGCATGGAGAAGGCGGTGGTGGCCTTCATTGCGTCGGCCAGCAAGACGCTGGATGTGTGCGTCTACGATCTGGACCTGCCCGAGTTTGCGCAGGCGCTGCTGGCCGCCCATGCCCGCGGGGTGAAGGTGCGCGTGATCATCGCCGAGGAAAACGCGGCGAAGGCCTATGCGGTGGCCGACCATCTCAAGCAGATGGAGGCGGCGGGAATCCTGACCTTGGCGCACAACCGTTCTGGGCTGATGCACAACAAGTTCATGATCGCCGACGGGCTGCGGGTGTGGACGGGTTCCTACAACCTGACCCGGAATTGTTCGCGGTTCAACGACAACCACGCCATCGTGCTGGAGAGCCCGGAACTGGCGGAGAACTACGAGCGGGAGTGGCAGGAGATTTTCGAGAAGCGCCACGGCAAGCGTTTTGCCTATCCCACGCCGCATCCGGAGGTGGACATCGGCGGGGTGGTGGTGCACAACCTGTTCACGCCCGAGGACGATGTGCGCGGGGCGATCGTGGGCGAGATGAACAAGGCCACGAACGAGATTGCGATCATGGCGTTTTCCTTCACGGATCCGGCCATGACGGAGGCGGTGAAGAAAGCCCTGGACCGCCAGGTCCGGGTGCTCATCGTGCTGGATTCCGGCATGGCCACGCATCCGGGGGCGAATACCAAGGCGCTGGAGGCGATGGGGGCCAACATCCGCATGTCGCCGGGGATTCTTTTGCACCACAAGGTGATCGTGGTGGATCGCCAG
>CAYODC010000283.1:0-3212 GCA_964402575.1 uncultured Verrucomicrobiota bacterium | reverse complement strand
TTCATGAACGACGTGTTCTGGGTGTCTTGACGACCGGGAACCGGGGCCTCGGCATGCGCATCACCCACCAGGCATCTTGGACGGGAACGCGAAGCTCGCTCGAGCACTGGGTGGAAGGGGTGTTGAGCCGGCTGGCCGAGGATCCGCGCGCGGCGGGGGGCTCGCCCGCCCAAGCGAAGGTGGTGGTGCTGGGGGGGGGGACGGGATTGTCGACGGTTCTGGGCGGCAATGCCGCCTTGAAGGCATGGCCGGAACGGCCGGCGGCGGGTCTGGTGCGGGAATTCCAGGAGGTGCATGTGGGGGTTTGCACGACCGATGACGGGGGGTCGACGGGAGAGCTGGTCCGGAGGTTGCCGATGATCGGGATTGGCGACTTGCGCAAGGTGATGCTGTCGATGATCGACCGCGAAGAACTGGCGCGCCTCTACGGCCGGGATGCGCCGGCCTTGAAGATCATCCAGCAGGTATTCGTCCATCGGTTCGGGGCAAAACCGCCCACCCGGGAAGAGCTGCGCGATCCGACGCGGGTCTTGGAGGGTCCGCTGCGGAAGGCCTGTCCGTCCGCGTTGCGGGCGGCATTGGCCCGGTTGACGTCCGGCATGGGGGAAGAACTGGAAGAGCGCTTGCGGGTTCCCGGGCACTGCCTGGGCAATTTGCTGATGACGGCGGCCTTTTTCCGGGGGGGGCGCGGGGTGGGGCGGGCGCCGACGCTGCCGGGGGTCCGGGCGGGGGTGGCGGCGGTGGCGGAGGCCATCGGGGTGCCGGCCGGTCGGGTTTTTCCCGCCACGGCCACGCCCGGCCGCTTGATCTACGAGTATGCCAATGGCGTGGTGGCCACCGGGCAAAGCCGGGCCGCGCGCGCCCGGCGGGGCTGCGCGGTGCGCCGGGTCTGGATCGAGTTCGCCGCCGAGCCGAAGGCCGAACCGCAGTTGTTGCGGAGGATCCGCGAGGCCGATCTGATCGTGTACGCGCCCGGCAGCTTGTACAGCAGCATGCTGCCGCTGCTGCTGACGCCGGGAGTGGTGGAGGCCATCCGCGACAACCGCCGGGCGGTGAAAATCCTGGGCGCCAACCTGTGGATCCAGGAGGGCGAAACCGACATGTCCTTCCGGGAGGAGAGCCGCGGATTCTGGGTGTCGGAACTGATCGAGGCCTATGGCCGGAACGTTCCCGGGGGCATTGCCGGGTTGTTCGACGTGGTGCTGGCCACGAGCCTGGACACGGTGCCCGGCAGCATCATCCGCAATTACGCGCTGGAGGGCAAGCATCCCATCCATCTCGACCGGGCACGCGTGGCGGAGCTGGGGGTGATGCCGGTGGAGGCCAGCTTGTTCAGCAACGACCGTTGGCGGCGGGATTCGATGATCCACCACGATCCGGAGCGGTTTGCGGCGGCGATTCGCACGGTCTATGAAGGCATGACGCACCACCGGCTTTGGAAAACGGGCCGGCGGCGGGCGGAGACCTCCGGGTTGCCGGGCCCCCAGGTGTTCCGGGGGCCATCCGCCTGCCAGCACATGGAGGGCATTCGCGCGGCGCTGGCCGGCAAGCGGTTTCAGCCGGCCTCGCTGCGGCGCAAGGTGGAGGATTTCCTGTGGGAGCATCCGGACATCCGGCCGGAGCACCTGGCGTATTTCGACAGCGTGCGGGTGGTGGCGGACACGCATTGGAAACGCAGCCGGGACACGGACAACGTGTTGGGAACCTACGAGCCTGTCCGCAAAACCATAGTGCTTCACGAGCTGGCGATGCAGGAGGCCCAGACGATGAAAGCCAACTTTGCGGTGGCGCTTGGCGAGTCGCTGCTGGGGAGCTACATCGCGGCCAAGCGCTGGGAGCCGGAGGAGCCCGGCCAGCTTTTCCGCACCTATGAAATCGAGCTGCGGCCGCCGGGCGAGCGCGCATGCTTCCTGGACGACATCCGGCTGAGGACGTTCCTGCGGGCGGCGCTGATGACGCCGCGGAAAGGAAATCCGCTGGTGTACGGCCGGACGATTCCGCGGGGAACGGGCTTCCTGCCGTGCGGGATCCTGTTCGGGCTGGTGTTCGCGTGGTATCTGGACAGCGCCTTCGTGCCGCCGCTGGACTACGAGATGCAGACCCTGCAGTGGCCGATCCTGCGGCTGCTGCCCTACCAGATCCGGATGCGGGCGCAGAACCGGGAACTGGTGCGGATCTTCCGCGAAGAGGTTTTCCGGAACGGGACGCCCTGATCCCCGAGGGGAGGTCAGCCGGCGTGGATTTTCTCGAGGGTTTCGGCCTGGAGGCGCTTGAGCTTGCCGTGGACGGCGAGTTTCTTGACGTGGCTGAACCGGTCCACGAACAGCTTGCCGGCGAGGTGGTCCATTTCGTGCTGGACCGCGCGGGCAAAAAAGCCCTGAAGGGATGTTGTCCGGAGCTGGCCATCGAGTCCGAGATGCTCGACGACGATGCTCCAGGGGCGTTCGACGCTGCCGCGGATGTCGGGGAAGCTGAGGCATCCCTCTTCCATGCTGCAGGTGTCGTCGGACGCTTCGAGGATGCGGGGATTGACGAAGGCCAGTTCCAAGGGAATGTCGGGATTGAGGCGGGGTCCGTTTTCCTCTTCGGTATCGTAATCCGCGGGGATGGCCAGGACGCAGACGGCATCGGTGCGGCCCACCTGCTGGGCGGCAAGGCCAACTCCCTGGGCCGCCCGCATCGTGGCGAACATGTCGTCGATGAGGGCGTGGATTTCCGGCGTGATGGCCTCCACCGGGCGGGACGCCTCGCGCAGGACCGGATCGCCGTAGGTTCGGATAGGCAGGAGATGGCTCATGATGGGCACTATACCTCAGGAAAGGGGATTCGCCAGAGAAAAGGGCGGAGCCGGGCGGGGATGAAAAACGCCCGCCGGCGCGAGGCCGGCGGGCGATGGGAGGACCCGGGCGCGGATTAATTCTTGCCGCGGCCCTTGACGCCGGCGGCCGTGTCGGCACCGGCCTTGGCCTTCTCATGGGGGCGCAGGGAGCGCACGGCCGCGCCGGCGCGCCACATTTCGGAGGTGCCCATGACCTTGAGTTCGGCATCGAGTTTCTGCTTGTAGTCGGGGGCGCCGCAGACCTTGATGACGCGCTTGGCCTCGGCCTGGGACTTCACGGCCTTGTAGAGGCTGTTGAAGACGGGCAGGACGGCTTTCTTGAAGCGGGGCTTCCAATCGAGCGCGCCGCGCTGGGCGGTGGCGGAGCAGTTGG
>CAYODC010000282.1:0-3222 GCA_964402575.1 uncultured Verrucomicrobiota bacterium | reverse complement strand
TTGCAATAAGTGAAGTTCACTTATTGCAATAACTGAACTCCCCCCCCTCCCCCCGCGCCTTCCCCTCCTGAATAGCGCGGTTATTTGTTTCTGCTCGCGATTCGCAACACAAAGAATAGAGTAACAAGTCAATCGCCACCACAAGAGACCTCCCCATGAAGATATCCACCAAAGGACGATACGGCTTGCGAACCCTCATGGACATCGCCTCCCACCAGTCGGCCGGCCCTGTCAACCTCCGCGATATCGCCGCACGCCAGGAAATCTCCCCCAAGTATTTGTGGCAAATCATCAATCTGCTCAAAACCGCCGGACTCGTCCGCGGCACCCGCGGCCCCAAAGGCGGGTATGTCCTTCTCCGCCCCCCGTCCGAAATCACCCTCCTCGACATCGTTCAGGTCTTGGAAGGCCCTGTTTCCCTCGTTGAATGCGTCGATGATCCATCCTATTGCCCCCGTGAAAAAGAATGCATCAGCCGGCGGATCTGGGACGAGGTCAGCCAAACCATCCGCAATGCCCTTCGCCCCCTCACCCTGGCCGAAATCCTTCGCCGGCATGCCGCCGGTACGGGCGGCGGACAGTACATGATCTGATCCATTGCTCCCCATGAAACAATGCCCCTTCTGCGCCGAGGATATCCAGGATGCCGCCATCAAGTGCAAGCATTGCGGCGAATTCCTCGACAACACCCCCCGCCCCCCGCCTGTTCCCGCGCATCTGGCGCTCCCCTGGTATTTCCGGACCTCCTTCATCGTGATCGCCCTCTGCTGCGTCGGCCCCCTGGCCTTGCCGCTGCTCTGGTTCCGCCCCCGCCTTTCTTTGTCCTTGAAAATCATTCTCACCGTCGCAATCATCGCCTCGAGTTGGTTGTGCGTCGTGGCCACCCTCGAATCGTTCAAATCCATACGCGATCTGTACCAAATGCTGGACTCGTTCTAGACTCCCCATCCCCGGAGGTCCCATGCAGTGGTTCTATATCCAAAACGGACAACGAATCGGCCCCGTCGAGGAATCCGAAATCTTCCGCCTCGCCCGCGAAGGTCTCCTGGCTCCCGCGGATCTCCTGTGGAATCCCTCCATGGGCCAGGAGTGGAAACCGGCTTCTTCGATCCCGGGCTTGTTCACCGCCCCCATCCCGGCAGAATCTGGCACGCCCGGCACCACCCCGAATCGCGATCTCATGGCCCGCGCCCTCGATTCCCTCCGCGGACAATGGGCCCTCGCCGTCGGCATCACCCTGCTCTACGGATTCATCACCAACGGTCTCAACATCGCCTCTGAATTTGGCAGTCCGGTCTGGAAGGGGATCATAGCCGGCTTGCACATTCTGGTGGCGTTCCTGATTTCCGGCCCCCTGATGCTCGGCTGGAACCGCTTGTTCCTCACCATTGCCCGGCGGCATCCCGTCAGCGCCGGAACCCTCTTCGAGGGATTCAAGCTTTTCTGGAAATCCTTCTGCACCTATTTCCTGATGACCCTCATCATTTTTCTGTGGTTTCTACTGGTCTTCATCCCGGGCGTATTTGCCGGGCTGGCCATCCCCACGTTGAAGCACACCCCGGCCTTGGCCATCCTGCTCATCCCGTTCCTGATCCTGCTGTTTGTCTTGTCCCTCCTTCCCGCCATCCGCGCCACCCTCGCCTACGCGCAGGCCTTTTTCCTCCTTTCCGACCACCCCGAAATGGGCGCGCGCGAAACCCTCCGCTCGAGCAAGGAGCTCATGGATGGCTTCAAGTGGAAACTTTTCTGCCTCGGCTGCCGTTTCATCGGTTGGGCCATTCTCGCCGTATTCACTTGCTTCATTGGCTTCCTGTGGCTTTCCCCCTATATGTCCACCGCCTACGCCCACTTCTACGAAGACATCCGGAAGTCCTGAACCCAGCCCCCATGAACAATCTCCCGCTTTCCATTTTGGCCATGCCTTTGGTCGGATTCGCCTGCCTTCTGTTGTGGCTGTTCATCTCCGCCTCGTTCCTGCTGTGGGGCGCGCGCCTCGCCGGCATCCCGCGCCGCTCCTACGCCCGCGCCATCGGCACTCTTCTCCTCGGCGGCATCGCCTCGACCTTCACCACGTTCTTGCTAAGCCCGTCTCTTCTTGCCGGTCCCGGACTCGGCATCCTGCTGGGCTTCTGCATCTCCTCCCTCGTCATGATGGCGCTGTTCGACACGACGTTCACCAAGGCCCTCGCCGCCAATATCCTCGCCTGGGTCCTCAGCCTGTTGGTCGCGGCCGGACTCGCCCTGCTGGCCCTCGCCCTCTTCGGCGTCCTGATGGCCGCCGCGACCTAGCCCCGGCGTTCACACCAGTTCGGCAAAAACCCGGTCGCTGAGGAACAGCGCCCCCTCCGCCAGCCGGATCCTCCCCGGTTCCTCGATCAGCCAGCCGTCCCGGACCAGCCGCTTGATTTCCTCCCCCCGCAGCGCGTCATAATCATATCCCGTTGCCGTGCGGAATTCCTCGCGCCTCCAGCCCGCCAATCTCCTCAATCCCATCACCAGCGTCTCGCGCGCCTTCGCCTCCGGATCCAGCCGCTCCTCGAACTCCCGCTCCCATGCCGGCAGCGTCTTCGTGTTGCCCCAGCGCACCCCCTCCCAATGCGAATGCGCCGCCGGCCCGATGCCGATGTACTCCCCCCCGCTCCAATACAACTGGTTCTGGCGGCACTCGCGGCCCGCCTTCGCAAAATTCGAGATCTCGTAGTGCCCCCATCCCCCCTCCGCCAGCCGCGTCCGCGCCCAGTCGAATTCCCGGCGCTGCTCCTCTTCCGAGATCTCCAGCCGCCCCGCCTCCGCCTCCCGCGCCAACGGCGTGCCCTCCTCGATCTCCAGGCAGTAGCACGAAATGTGCTCCGGCCCCAACCCCATCGCCGCCTCCACATCCGCCTGGAACTCCTCGAACGCCACCCCCGGCACGCCGTAGATCACGTCCAGCCCGATGTTCGGGAACCCCACCGCCCGCGCCAACGCCACCCCCTCGCCGGTTTCCGCCACCGTATGCCTCCGTCCCAGTCGCTTCAAGGTCGCATCGCAAAACGACTGCGCCCCCAGCGAAAGCCGGTTCACCCCCGCGCCCCGCAACATCTCCGCCTTCTCCCGCGTCAGCGTCCCCGGATTCGCCTCGCACGTCCATTCCGTCACCCTCGACATATCCACCCGCCCGACAATCCTCTTCAGCAGCCATTCCAGATCCCCCGCGTCCAGCACCGTGGGCGTCCCCCCCCC
>CAYODC010000281.1:1372-3223 GCA_964402575.1 uncultured Verrucomicrobiota bacterium | reverse complement strand
GCCGGATCAGCGCCAGGAATTCGGATGGATCGATCGGTTTGACGATGAACAGGTCCGCCCCCAGGTTGAGGGCGAAGTCACGATCGCGCTGGTCGGTGTAGGTGGCGGTATAGAAGACGAAGGGGACGGTCCGGAAGGCTTCTTCCTTCATCCACTGGCGGCAGAGGGTGAAGCCATCCATGACGGGCATGAGGATGTCGGAGACGACGAGATCGGGGGGGGCGAGGCGGGCTTTTTCGAGGGCGTCGGCGCCGTGGACGGCGCTGACCACATCATAGCCGGCACATTCGAGGACGGTCCGGACGAAGTAGAGGTTTTCCTCCTTGTCATCGACGATCAGGATGCGTTGTTTGTTCATGCGCGCGTTTCTCCGGACATGTGTTGTTCCACCTGATCGACGAAGGTGTCGGGGTCGATGGGTTTTTCGATGTAGCCGGTGCAGCCGGATTCGATGGCCTTTTCGCGGTCGCCGGGCATGGCGTAGGAGGTGACGGCGACGATGGGGGTGTCGCGGAGGGCGGCATTGCAGCGGAGGGCCTTGGCCACGGCGTAGCCGTCCATTTCGGGGAGCTGGATATCGAGGAGGATGATATCGGGGCGGAGGGAGCCGGCGCGTTCGATGCCTTCGGGGCCGTCGATGGCGGAGACGACACTGTGGCCGCGCCGTTCGAGGAGGAAGGTGGCGAGGTAGCGGTTTTGCTCGTTGTCTTCGATCATGAGGATGCGGAGGGGGGGCATGGGGCGGGATCTCCTTCGGTGGGGAGGGACAGCGTGAAGACGCTGCCCTGGCCGGGTTCGCTTTGGGCTTCGACGGTGCCGCCCATCAATTCGGCCAGGCGGCGGCAGATGGCGAGGCCGAGGCCGGTGCCTTCATGCTTGCGCGAGAGGCCGGAATCGATTTGGCGGAAGGGTTGGAAAAGGGTGGCAAGGTCTTCGGGGCGGATGCCGATGCCGGTGTCGGCGACGGCGATGAAGAGGCGCTGGCCTTCGATGGCGGCCCGGAGGGAGACGGAGCCGGTTTCGGTGAACTTGAGGGCGTTGTTGAGCAGGTTCAGGAGGATTTGCTCGACGCGGCGGGAATCGCCGGAGAGGGAGCCGATGGCGGGGGCGACATCGAGCTGCAGGGCCAGGCCTTTCTTTTCGGCGAGGGGGCGGACGATGCCGGCGACCTTGTCGATGGAGGCGCGCAGGTCGAAGGGTTCGCGGACGACGGTGAGTTGGCCGGCCTCGATCTTGGAGATATCGAGCACGTCGTTGATGAGGGCGAGGAGGTGGCGGGCGCTGTCGCGGACGATGCCGAGTTGTTTTTTCTGCTCGTCGTTGAGGGGGCCGGCCATGCTTTGGAGGAGGATGCCGGTGAAGCCGATGATGGAATTGAGGGGGGTGCGGAGTTCGTGGGACATGGTGGCGAGGAAGGCGGACTTGAGGCGGTCGGCGGCTTCGGCGGACTCCTTGGCTTCGAGCAGTTCGCCGTTGGCGAGGATGAGGGCGTCGGTGCGTTCGGCGACGCGTTTTTCGAGTTCGTCGGCGCGCAGGCGGACGAGGCCGTAGAGGCGTTCGTTTTCCTCGTTGCGCCATTTGAGTTCCTGGGTGCGTTCGGCGACGCGGCGTTTGAGGGAGACGTTCCAGAGGAGGACGAGGACGACGGCGGCGGCGATGGCGAGGGCGGCGATCTTGAGCCAGCGGGGGAAGGGGAAGCGGGAATCCTCGGACATCCAGCGCTGGATGGAGCGGTAATAGGGGGAGGAGCGGTCCTGTTTCATCCGGAGCAGGCGGCGGTCGATGGCCGAGAGGATGGCGGGGTTGGCGGAGAGTTCGCTCAGCCAGTTCGTATAGTACCAGCCCGTGCCC
>CAYODC010000281.1:0-1362 GCA_964402575.1 uncultured Verrucomicrobiota bacterium | reverse complement strand
GGGGGGTTGAAGATGATGCCGGTGTCTTCGATGGGATGGGAGCGGAGGAGGGCGACGCCATAGAAGCGGTTGGCCACGACGACATCGGCGGAGCCGGCCTCGACGGCGGCGAAGGCGGAGGCGTAATCCGAGTAGGGCACGAGGGGGGTGTCGAGGTCGAAGCCGGAGACGAGTTTCTGGAAGGCGCTTTCCTGGATGGAGCCCTCGAGGACGGCGACGCGCTTGCCGTCGAGATCCACGAGGGATTTGATGCCGCTGCCGCGGCGGGCATAGATTTGGAACCAGCTGGAGAGGACGGGTTCGGAATGGAAGGCGAAGCGGCTTTCGCGCTCGGTGGTGAGGGCCACGTCGGGCATGAGGTCGATTTCGCCGGCGGCGAGGCGGTCGAGGCCTTCGGCCCAGGTGCCCGGGACATAGACGAGTTTCCAGTGTTCCTCCTTGGCGATGGCTTCGATGAGGTCCACGAAGATGCCCTCGGGGTGGCCATCGGGGGAGAGGTTCACCTTGGGGGCGTTGTTGTAGATGCCGACGCGGAGGGGGGTGGAGGCGAGGAGGGAAGGGAGGGGCAGCAGCAGGAGAGCGGCGACTCCGGCCAGGAATGTGAAGAATTTGTTCATTGATGCTTCCCCGGGGGGGTGAAGTGTAACGGGATGGTTACAAGGGAGATCATTGAACTCACCAGGGAAAGGCTATGGCGAGGAAAACAGAAAGACAAGTGAATTATTTGAAATGTGTTTAGCTTTCCAGCGCGGCGCGGATTTTGGAGGCGAGGGAAGCCATGGTGAACGGTTTTTCGAGGAAATGGATGCCGTTGTCCATGACGCCCTGATGGCCGATGACGTCGGCGGTGTAGCCGGACATGAACAGGCGTTTGATACCGGGATGGATGGCGAGGACATGTTTGGCGAGGTCGCGGCCATCCATTCCGGGCATGATGACATCGGTGAGGAGCAGATGGATGGGGCCGGGTGTTTTTTCGGCCAGTTCGATGGCTTTGCGGGGGCTATCGGCAGAGAGGACCTTGAAGCCCAGTTTCCGGAGCATGGCCTCGCCGAGGGCGAGGATGGCGGGTTCGTCCTCGACGAGGAGGATGGTTTCCTTTTCCCGGGGGGCGCGGGCATCCTGGAGGGCGGCATCGGGGGGGGTATCGGCGGGGCCTTCGTGGCAGGGCAGGTAGAGGGAGAAGACGCTGCCCTGGCCGGGTTGGCTGGCGACGTCGATGAAGCCGCGGTTTTGCTTGACGATGCCGTAGACGGTGGAGAGGCCGAGGCCGGTGCCCTGGCCGACTTCCTTGGTGGTGAAGAACGGTTCGAAGATCTTGGCGAGGATATCGGCATCCATGCCGCAGCCTTCGTCGCCGAC
>CAYODC010000280.1:0-3233 GCA_964402575.1 uncultured Verrucomicrobiota bacterium | reverse complement strand
TGATGCCGATGTTCTCCACGCTCGAATACGCCAGCATCCGCTTCAGATCTCGCTGCGCCAGCGCCAGGAAAATGCCCAGCACCCCCGACACCGCCCCAAGCCCCAGCACCAGTCCGCCGCACCACCCCGGCACATCCCCCAAGATCAGCCACATCCGCACGATCCCGTAGATGCCCGTCTTGATCATCACTCCCGACATCACGGCCGACACCGGGCTGGGCGCCGCCGGATGCGCCTCCGGCAGCCACACGTGCATCGGAAACAATCCCGCCTTCGTTCCGAACCCGATCAGCGCCAGCACGAACAGCACCCCCGACGCCCCGGCCGGTGCCGCATACCCCGCGAAATCCTGCGTGCCCCCCGCCCGGCCCAGCAGGATAAACAGCGCCAGCAGGAAGGCCGTGCCGATGTGCGTCGCCACCAGGTACACCCACCCGGCTTCCTTCGTCCCGTCCTCCCCGTCGTCCATCACCACCAGGAAAAACGAGGCCAGCGACATCACCTCCCACGCCACCAGGAACAACACCCCGTTGCGCGCCGTCATCACCACCGCCATGCTCGCCGCCAGCACGTTGTAGAATATCCAGAACCGCCCCGGATTCCTCCCCTTCCACGGCCGGAAATAGCCCACGGAATAGATCGCCGCCACCCCCGCCAGCAGGAACATCGGGATCAGGAAGAACGAACTCAGCGGATCCAGCCCGATCGAAAAGCCGCCGTACGGCATGCTCCACGGCAACTCCAGCATCCCCTTTGCCCCGGTCGCCAAGGCCGCCGTTGAAGCCCCCAACCCCGCCAGGCAGGCCCCCCCCGCGCCCCAGACGCCCAGGTGAACCGACAGCCGTTCCGACCAGCGGCCCGCCCAGGCCGACGCCACCCCGCTGATCAGCAACAGGCCCAGGGCCCAGAAAAGGACATGCAGGAAAATGGAGGCATCCGGCGGCATCGGCATTCCATCCCCTATTTCTCCGAAGCCGCTCGGGCCTCGATGCCGCGCGCCGCCGCCAGAATTTCTTCCGCATCCGCCTGCCGGGCGAGGCACTCCTTGAATCCGGCGTCGCGCAGCGCATACGCCAGCATCGACAGCAGGTGCAGATGGGCGCGCGTCGTCGGGCTGATCATCGAAAACAGCGCCTGCACCGGCTTCCCGTCCAGCGCGCCGAAATCAATCGGCGTTTCCAGAAAGCACAGCGTCACCAGTGTGGACGGCACCCGCAACAGGATCGGATTGCGCGGATGCGGCACCGCCACCCCGTCGCCCACCGCCGTCGACCCGAGCGCCTCCCGCGCCAGCAGCACGCTGTGCAGGAAATCCGGATCCACGTCCGCCGGCAGCGGCATGCTCTCCACCAAATGCCGCAGCACCGAATCCTTGTCCTTCCCCGGCAGCCCGTGGACCACCCCCCCCGCCTGCAGGGCTTCGCTCAACACCGGCATGCGCTCCGTTCCCGCCCCCTCCGGCAGCGCCACCGGAATCCCCCGCGCCGTCGCCCATTCCATCAACTCGTCCCGGTTCATCAACAGACGGCCGTTCACGCACCGGGAGGGAAAATCCCCCTTCTCGATGTGCTCCTGAACCGCGCGCTCGGACAGCTTCAGCATCCGGGCGGCATCCTGGACGGTCAATGGCATTCGTCTCGCCTGTTTCGTTGGTGGTGGAAAAACGGATGGCGACTTTTACTCCGTTTCCAAGGCCTGTCAAGAAGACGCTGGCGCCGGTTCTTCGCCGCGCGGCGGCACCGGGATCACTCCCGCGGCGCGCTGGAGGGCTTGCGCACCAGGAACAATATCCCCCCCAGCAGCGAATATACCAGCGTGAGCAGGACGTAGACCAGCGCGAACGACAGCGCCTGCTCGCGGGTCGCCCCCCCTTGCGAGAAAAAGAACACGTACAGCCCGTCGCGCACCCCAATCCCGAATATCGAAATCGGCAACGCTTCCCCCAGCGTGATCAGCGGCACGAAAATGCAGAAATACACGAACGGCATCTCCCAGCCCAACGCGCGCGAAATCGCAAAAATCACCGTGATCGCCATCATCTGGAACACCAGCGACAACCCCAACACCCACGCGATCAAGGGGCGATCCGCATGGTAGCCCGCCAGCGAATCGAGAAACCGGTGCAGGAACGCATCGAGCTTGCGGAGCCGGTTCAACCGCAGCCCATCCCACACCGCCACCAGCGCCCGGCGCTCGATCAGCGCCACCGCCATCGCGCCCATCAGCCCGAACACCACCACCGGCAGGAACAAAATGCGCTTGTCCGGCAACCGCGACCAGCCAATCGCCGAAAACAGCAGCCCCCAGACCGCCAGCGCCAGAAAACCCGCCAGCCGTTCGCCGAACACCGCCGCGAAACTTTTCGCCCCGGCGCCCTTCCCCGCGCGGCGCCCCACGTCCACCACCCGGTACGCGTCGCCCCCAATGCTCGAGGGCATGAACAGATTGAAGAACGTCCCGATCAAATGGCTGCACACCAGCGAGCGCAACGGCAGGTCGATGCCATCGGCCCGAAGCAGCAGGCGCCATTTCCAGGAGTTGATGAACGTATTGGCCAGGAACAGCGCGTAGATCAGCGGGATCCACCCCCACCGCAGCCCCGCCAGCGCCGCGCGGAACTCGGCAAAATCGACGTGGCGGTACAGCACCGCCAGCAAGCCGCCCATCACGACCAGCTTCGCCAGCAAAACCAGGTGCTTTTTCATTTCCCCGTTTCCCGCGCCTTGACGACTCGCGCCGGCACGCCCACCGCAATGGAGTTCGGGGAAACGGGCTTGTTCGCCACCGCGCCCGCGCCCAGCGCCACGTGATCGCCCAGGCTCGCCCCGTCCAGCACCTTCGCCCCGGCCCCGATCCAGCAGTCTTCGCCAATCTCCAGCGGCCCCTTCGTGCAGGTCCCCTTCTGCAGCGCCAACGGCGTGGGATCGTTCAAATCGTATTCCCCTCCGCTCAACAGATACGCAAACGCCGCCACCACGCTGTTGCTCTTCATCGTCAGCTTGTTCGACGAAAACACGATGCAGTTGGCCGAAAAGCTGACGTTCTCGCCGATTTCAATGTCGCCGTTCTTGCAGTAGAGGATCGTGTTGCGCCCCACGTACACCCGGTCGCCCAGCACGATCCCCGAATTGTCCGCCCCCTTCGCGTCCACCATGCACCCATCGTCCAGCACCACGCCGTCCCCCAGCGCGATCTTGTGCGGATGCCGGATCGTCACGTTCTTCCCGAACACC
>CAYODC010000279.1:2479-3234 GCA_964402575.1 uncultured Verrucomicrobiota bacterium | reverse complement strand
CGCCCCGCCACCACCACTGACCCTTCCGGCGCCCCCGCCAGCGCCCACTCGCGGGCAACGTCGTTCGTCGACTCCGCCTCCGCCAGCCACCGGTTTGGAATGCCCAGCCGCGCGCTCATTCGAAGTCCAGCCCCAGGTCCGCCGCCTTCACCGAGTGCGTCAGCGCCCCGATCGAAATCGCCGTCACCCCTGCCCGCGCATACTCGCGCACATTCTCCTTCGTGATCCCGCCCGACGCCTCCGTCTTGCATGCCCCCCCGCAGATCGCCACCGCTTCCGCCACCGTCGCCGGACTCATGTTGTCCAGCAGCACCCAATCCGGCCGGCCCGGCAACGCCTCGCGCAACTGCTCCAGCGTGTCCACCTCGATCTCGATCTTCAACCCCGGATGCGCCGCCCGCGCGCACGCCACCGCGTCCGCCAGCGACCCCTTGTGCTTCTGCCGCCAAAACGCCAGGTGGTTGTCCTTGATCAGGATCGCGTCGTGCAGCCCGATCCGGTGGTTCGTGCCCCCCCCGCACTTCACCGCGTACTTGTCCAGCCGCCTCAGCCCCGGCACCGTCTTGCGCGTGTCCAGGATCTGCGTCCCGTAGTCGCTCACGATCCGCACCAGGCATTCCGTCGCCGTCGCGATCCCCGTCATGCGCTGGAACAGGTTCAGCGCCGTCCGTTCCGCCGTCAGGATCGCCCGCGCCGGCCCGGCCACCCGCAGCAGCGCCGCCCCCGCCCCCGCCGGCTCGCCGTCTGACAAAAGG
>CAYODC010000279.1:0-2413 GCA_964402575.1 uncultured Verrucomicrobiota bacterium | reverse complement strand
ACCGCCCCCTCGTCCACCAGCGCCCGTGTCGTCGCGTCCCCCGCCCCCACGTCCTCCTCCAGCGCCCGCGCGATCAGTTCCCGCACCTCGGACGGCTTTTCCAGCGTCATTGTTTCTTCGATCATCCGCCTCCTCCCGCCGGGGTCAGCCCTTGAAAGTTGAATTTCAACTTTCAAGGGCTGACCCCGATCTCCATCATTTCCGTCTCTTCCGCATCCCCGGCAGCTTCTTCCCGGGATGGTACACCACGGCCTTGCGCTTGCCTTCCTGCACCGTTCCCTTGAAGGGATTCTCCGCCCGCTTCAACTCGTAGATCTGGTCGCGCAGCAGCGCCGCCCGCTCGAATTCCATCGCCTCGGCGGCTTCCGCCATCTCCCGCTCCATCTCCGCGATCGCGCGCACCACGTCGTAGTCTTCCCCGGCCTCGCGCACCACCAGTTCCTCGGCCTCGCGGGCCTTCTCCACCTGCGCCAGGCTCTCGCGAATCGCCTTTTCGATCTTGCGCGGCGTGATGCCGTTGGCCAGGTTGTACGCTTCCTGGACCCGGCGGCGCTCCGCCGTCAGCGCAATCATCCGTTTCATCGAATCCGTCACCTGGTCGGCATACAGGATCACCCGCCCCTGCAGGTGGCGCGCCGCGCGCCCCGCCGTCTGGATCAGCGAGGTCTCGCTGCGCAGGAAACCCTCCTTGTCCGCATCCAGCACCGCCACCAGCGCCACCTCGGGCAGGTCCAGCCCCTCCCGCAGCAAATTGATCCCGATCAAACAGTCGAAATCCGCCTTGCGCAGCCCGCGCAGAATCGCCACCCGGTCCAGCGCCGTGATGTCCGAATGCAGGTACTTGCACCGGATCCCGATGTTCTGCAGATACGCCGACAGGTCCTCCGCCGTCTTCTTCGTCAGCGTCGTCACCAGCACGCGATCCTTGCGCTCCGCGCACTGGCGCACCTCCTCGATCAGGTCGTCCACCTGCCCCTTCAGCGGACGCACCTCCACCTGCGGGTCCAGAATGCCCGTCGGACGGATCACCTGCCGCACCGGCTCGCCCGCCAGGCCCCGCTCCAGCGGACCCGGCGTCGCCGACGTGAACAGCACCCGCCCCGCCACCGACATGAATTCGTCGTAGTTCATCGGACGGTTGTCCAGCGCCGACGGCAACCGGAACCCGTGCTCCACCAGCGTGCGCTTCCGCGCCTGGTCCCCGTTGAACATCCCCCGCACCTGCGGGAGCGTCACGTGCGATTCGTCGATCACCGTCACAAAGTCCGCCGGGAAGAAATCCATCAGCGTGTACGGCCGCGACCCGCGCGGCCGTCCCGACAGCGGCCCCGAATAGTTCTCGATCCCGCTGCAATAGCCTACTTCGCGGATCATCTCCAGGTCGTATGTCACGCGCATCCGCAGCCGCTGGGCCTCCAGCAGCTTGCCCTGCCCCTCCAGCTCCGCCACGCGCACCTCCATCTCGGCCTGGATCCGCTCCGTGGCCGGCAGCAGCTTCTCCGCCGGCATCACGAAGTGCTTCGCCGGCGAGATCGTCGTGTGGTCGAACGTCTGCAGCGTCTTTCCCGTCAGCGGCTCGATCCGCCGCAGGCTCTCGATGGTGTCGCCGAAAAATTCCACCCGCACCCCGTCCTGGCTGTACGAGGGAAAGATGTCCAGCGTGTCGCCGCGCGCCCGGAACGTCCCCGGCAGCGCCGCCAGGTCGTTGCGCGCATACTGCACGTCCACCAGCTTGCGCATCACCTCCTCGCGCGGGAATTCGTCCCCCGCCCGCAGCGTCACCAGCATTCCCCGGTAATCCTCCGGCGAGCCCAGCCCGTAGATGCACGACACCGACGCCACGATGATCACGTCCTCGCGGTTGATCAGCGCATCCGTCGCCGCCAGCCGCAGCCGCTCGATCTCCTCGTTGATGCTCGAGTCCTTCTCGATGTACGTGTCCGTCTGCGGAATGTACGCCTCCGGCTGGTAGTAGTCGTAGTAGCTCACGAAGTATTCCACCGCGTTGCGCGGAAAAAACTCCTTCAGTTCCGCATAGAGCTGCGCCGCCAGCGTCTTGTTGTGGCTGATCACCAGCGCCGGATGCCCCAGCTGCGCGATCACGTTGGCCATCGTGAACGTCTTTCCCGATCCCGTCACCCCCTCCAGCGTTTGGAACCGCTTCCCCGACCGGTACGCCTCCACCAGCGCGCCGATCGCTTCCGGCTGGTCCCCCGTGGGCTGGAATTCCGAAACCAGTTCAAACGTGGCCATGTCGCCCCGGCCCCCGGACCCATGGCCCAACCCCGGAATTCACGAAAGAACATCCGGCCATGCTTTTCGTGGTTTTCGCGTGTTTCGTGGTTTCCATCCGGTTCCTCAGCCCCAGCGTTCCTTCATCACCGTCTCGCCCAGCGGACGGCGCGAACGCACG
>CAYODC010000278.1:0-3277 GCA_964402575.1 uncultured Verrucomicrobiota bacterium | reverse complement strand
CCAATGGCTGGCCGCGAAAACCGTGTCAATGAGGACATAGGCCGGACGCTTACCCCACAAGCACAGTGTTTTATTAAACAATGGACTTTTGACAGGTCCCTTTTGGAATGGAACTTGTCGGCATCCCCACTCAACAGCCGCGGATCTGCCCGAACGCGCGGCGGGCTTCCTCGACGAAACGCCGGACGCTCCCGGCGGACTTGCGGCCATCCGCCCCTTCCACTCCGGTATGGGAATCCACTCCCGCAGGCCCGACCGCCAGGATGGCCTCGGCAACATTGGCCGGCCGGAGTCCACCCGCCAGAATCACCGGCCGCGGCGAATGCTCGACCAACCGGCGGCTGATGGTCCAGTCGTGCACCATTCCCGTCGCCCCCTCCTGCCCCGTGGCGGGATTGAACGTGTCCGTGATGTACGCGTCCACGAAAGGCGAAGTCGCCTCTACAAGCCGACGCAGCCCCTCCTCGTTCCCCTCCCGCACCACCAGGCTCTTGAACACCGTTAATTCTGGCGCCATAGCCTTCAGCCGTTCCAGTTCGCCCACCCGGATGTCGCCATGAAGCTGCACCGTGCGCGCACCCAGATCGTGGCAGAATGCCACGATCTCATCCGCGCGGTTCAGGTAGGTGATCAACACTCCGTGCACCCCGGCCGGCAATCCCCGGATAATGGCGGCAGCGGCGGCTTCGGACAGGTCTTCCTTGTTGACCGTCAACCGCAGCGGAAACCCCAGCCAGCGGACGCCGGACTCCACCAACATTCGCGCCTCCGGCTCATCCATGACACCGGCAATCTGGATCAAGGGAAGATCGGCGGCGGAGATCACGGCGTGTTCGCGGGAATCTTGATGCGGTAGTTGCGGGCGTCGGGCAGCGCGTGGGTGTCCACCCAGGTCATCGGGTCGTTGGTGCTGACCACGGTGTCCATGTAGTGCCACTCGTTGGTGCTATTCAGGAGCCCATCCAGCGCTTCAATCGTATACGTGCGGCCCGTGATGGACTGGAAGGTCAACTCGACGGAATTCGGCGAAAGCACCATCTTGTTTTCCCACCCGATGAAACTGCCCGGGGCGTTGGGGTCGGTGCTGGCGACCCATTCGTTGTAGTTGGGGAAACCGTCTCCGTCCCAGTCGCCGTTCGGGGCATTGGTGGTCGTGCCCATCTTGAGCAGCTCCCAATCGTCGGGCATGCCGTCAGCGTCGGCATCCCACGGAACCGTGATGACCACCGCCGCGCTGGTGGTGCTGGTGCCGTCGTTCGCGGTGAATGTCGTGTTCGTGTAGACCACGTCCGTGGTGCGGCCGCCCTGGCTCAGCGCCGTCACGTGCCACGTGAATATCCCGGTATTCGAATCGAACGCCGCCAGCTTGGACCCGCCGACCGGCAGGTTGGTGGCCGTCAGCGTGGTAGACGGGCTGTCATAGTCAATCGCGGCTACCGTGAAGCTGGAGGTTGCCCCGACGGGCATGACGTAGTCCTCGTCCGGCGTGAATTGCAGCACCGGAGGCTCGTCGATCGCCAGCACCGAAGAAGCCAGTTCGATCGTAAAGGCCAGCGAATTGGTGCCGACGATTTCCACCTGTCGAGTCTGGGCCTGGTTGCGCATGTTCACCGTGTTCCAGGTGTTGGACATGTCCGTGGCCGCCAAATTGATGGCGCCCGTGGCAACCGAAAGCTCGACGGTGCTGGCCAGGCTGGCCGAGGGCTTGAACGTGGAAACCGCCAAGGATGCCGCCCCTTCCGCTTCTTCCGCAAGGTTCCGCTGCCCCGTGCGCAGCAGGGCGTCGAGATCCGGCGAGAGTCCGTTGCGAACATAAAGCGTCTTGCCGGGCATGGCGTAGTTCACCACGAAGACGTTCGTGTTCACGCTGGCCAGCGATACCGTCTTGCGCACGCCTGCATTGGAGAAGGTGACCGAATTCGCTTCGCCCGAATAGGCGTAGAGGTCGTTCACGTGATTGGCCGAACCGTCCCACCAGTCCTTCAGCGCGGACGTGCGGTACGCCCCCACCCCCCCGCCGCTGACGTTGTCAGCCCCTTCGTCTTCGGTGCCGGAATCCGGCATCGACACGAAGTTGCCGATCATTTGAATGACATTGGTGCCGGCCTTGCGCCAGGCGCCGACCATCCGGCCGCCGCTACGCTCGAAGAGGGCCATCACCGAATCATTGCGCAGAATGTATTCAACCTCGCCGTCGAGATCGACGTCGGCGGCCACGACTTCGACGGAAGAAAGCGTGCGGTTGGCCCAGTCATCCACGGCGCCGTAGAGCGCGGCCATCCGGGTCTGGCCCTGGGCCTTCCAGGCAAAGCCCTGCAGCCCCTGCCACTCCGAGGCGGGCGAGGCGTATTCGCCGAAGCTCCAGCGGGTCAGGTTGCCGTTGCTCTCGTTGTGGAAAGCGGTTTCGAACGTGGAGGCGAACAGCGTCTGTTGCGCGAGACGGCGGACAGACGCGTTGGTAAGGCCGCGCACGGTCTTCCAGGCGTTGGAGAGAATGCCGTTGGTCATCGAGCCGTACACGGCGCCCGACGGCAGGTTCGTGCCGATGCGGACCTCGAAGAGCTTGGGCGCCAGGCCTTCGTGGCGGGCCGACCCGTAGAACCAGTTGTCGTAGTCCTGGTTGGCGGCGTGATGCACCCAATCCTGGGCCTGCGGGCCGTCGGCCGCGCGCAAATCACGGTTGACGGTTTCGCCGCCAAGGGCCTCGTCGAGGGCGATCACCTGGATCCAGGGATGGTTGGCCATCCAGCGCAGATTGGCGTCGTAGGCGTCGGCGTTGGCGTTGGCGGACAGATCTTCCCACATATAGAAGATGGTGGAAATCTGGTTGGCGCCGGCGCGCGCGCGGCGGTTGAAAAGCCGGCGCAGTTCCGTCGGCAGGCCGCCGTCGGTGTTGACGTAGCGGTAGTTGTTGGCGGCGTTGGCGATGACGAAGGCGTCGATGGAAGGCCAATCGCCGCTGGGCATTTCCAGGTAGATGCGGTTGATTTTGTAGGCGTTGTTGCCCAGCGCCTCTTCGCGGCCATACCACTCGAGGAGATGCGGCGTCTGGTCGAGGATGGTGGCCTGGAACCCGAGATTGGTCTTGATCTGCTTGAGGGTTTCCACGTCGGCCACCCGCTCCGGGATCCAGAATACATTGGTCGAAACCACACCGCTGGTAACGGAGCCTCCGTAGATCTCGTTCAGGACTTCCGCGGCCAGTTGCACGTTGTCGCGGTTGTAGGCCGCGTCAAAGTAGGGAAGGATATGGTCGGCAAACGTGCTGCCCAACAGG
>CAYODC010000277.1:0-3290 GCA_964402575.1 uncultured Verrucomicrobiota bacterium | reverse complement strand
GGGGGTCCAGGGTACCCTCCACAAGGTGTCGGGTCCCCTGACCCCTGACGTTCGATGAAATCATGAAAGCCGTATACGCTATAATTTCTGCAACCCTGTTATTATTCACGGGTGCTGGCTGCATATGCACCAAATATATAGAAAATGCGGAAAAGACAGAGGCCTCCCTATGGGGCCAAAGTGCGTTTGTAGATACCTCGGGCAATATCTATATTGAAGCAGTGCTTAATCGTTCCCCATTGAACAATAAATCATCTCACAGCCCACTTGGCCAAAGGTATCTCATACTTAACGCTCCAGGTTTCCAGCGAGCAATAGAGAAAAAAGTGGAGACGGGTTGGAGAGGCAAAGATGTGCTACAAATTATTGCCTATCCCATTCCATACCACTCGAATATGAGTTCCGTACAAACAATTGAGGGTTGGTACATCTACCCCCCTGACATATTGCGAGAGCACAATTCCATTACCTTGCCAGACTATCTTCATACCAATGTGTGGACGCGATACTCTCGCAATAAATTCGGTGAATTCCGAATTCCGGCTATTGTACAAGGTCAGCCGTATTCTGTTGATATAGCATTAGGTTCATCCGCTGCCATGGACCATCAAGACTCTTGGGCTTATCCACTAAAAATCCTGATTGTGCCAGCCGCAATTATTGATGTAATCACATTTCCAATCCAATTTTTCTGGTTCGCGAATGAGGTATGCCAAATCAAAGGATAAGCATCGAACAAGGCGTTGCTGGGTACCCTCCACAAGGTGTCGGGTCCCCAGAACGCTGACGTTGGACCCAAGACGATAAACAGATGGGATTACGCGAAACTACCGATGGCAAGCGCGACACCCAATTATCCGAACAAAATTACGCCATGCGGACGGCAACACGCCTCCGCGAGGCCATAAATATGCTTTCCCCGGAAGGCCGCGGCTCGCGCAGGAACTTCTCGAACTGCGGGCCGATCCGTTCGGCCGGCCGATGTTTGTAGTTGCGAACGAGCGGGACGTCGCCGAAATGCGAATGGGCGACGCGTTCCTGGCCACCGATCCGGCATTCGCCCGGTTCGACCCGGTCGCTCGGCACGCGCAGTCCCGGCAGCGCCAGCAACCAGCGCAGGACGTCGCGGCACAGGCCTTGGAAAGTTTCGCGCAGTCCGTGCTCCAACCAGGCGACGTCACCGCGCTCATTGGCCTGCAGCGTCTCGGCCGACGCATCGACGAAACGATGGAACTCCTGCGCCCAGACGTCTACGACCGCATTGGCTTTTTTGACTGCCGTCGACCGGTCCGGCCCAGAGCGTCTCTTCATCCAGGCGGGCCAACCGGCCGAGCACCTCGCAGGCGTAGCGGGCCCCGTCGATCCCGGCACGAACCGTCGCCACCTTCTCCTCGGAAACATGTCGGGTATCATTGCACCCCGATCGCCAGCGCTGGAGTTGGTGATAAACCGCCCAGGTCTCTTCGGGACGACGCCGGCGCTTGGCCGTCAGGGCCCCATCGAGGATCAAAGGAATCCGGCTCAGTTCCGCCAGCAGATCGCGGCGGTTTTCCGACAAAGGTCCAGTTCGCGTATTTATATCCCTATGTATCTTGGGACATTCTGGCAAAATCAACTTCATTCTTCCTTCCGGGCATTTATTTGTCCTACACCCGCAATGGATCTGGACGCTACGCGATTGTTGACCCCCCCCCCCAGCTGCCGTAGAATGAACATTAATCATCGTCAATCCACTTCAGAGAGGTCACCATGGGTTTGCATCTTCTTTCTGCGGGCATGCCGCTCGCCGTCATCCTGTACTCCTTCCAAATCTCCGATCCCATCGGACAATTCATCGTAGTCTTTCTCCTTGTCGCTTCCATCTGGGTATGGACCATCATGGTTGCCAAGCATGTCGAGCTCCATCGCGCCGAACGCGCCGACCAAGCCTTCATGCACGCGTTCGACCGACAGGAAAACCCCATGGAGATCTTCGTCCGCGGCCCCGCCCATCCCGCCAGCCCCATGGCCAAGGTCTATGCCGCGGCCTGCGTGGCCGTCAAGCGCGAGTTCGAGGCCCAGGCCCACAAGCAGCACCGCGCCCTCAGCCAGATCGACCTCTCCCAGGAGCGCCTGAGCGCCCTGCAGATCGACGCCATCCGCAAGGTTGCCGAATGCGCCGCCGCCGACCAAATCCTCCTGCTGGAGGACCAGATGGCCATGCTCGGCTCCGCCTACACCATCGCCCCCATGATGGGCCTGTTCGGCACAGTCTGGGGCGTCATGATTGCCTTTGAGTCCATGGGCCAGCAGGGCATGGCCAACCTCTCCGCCGTCGCCCCCGGCATTTCCAGCGCCCTCCTCACCACCGTCATCGGGCTCGTGGTCGCCATCCCCTCCGCCTTCGGCAGCAACAAGCTCAACGAGAAAATCCGCTTCCTCGGCATCCAGATGGAAAACTTCTCCGACAAGTTCGCCACCCGCCTGCAGCAGTCGTTCCTCTACGAATAACCAGGAGCCTCCCGTGGCACGCCGCACCGCCCTCCATCGCAACCGCCAGATCAGCGAGCTCAACATGACACCGCTGATCGACCTGACCTTTCTCTTGCTCATCACCTTCATCATCACCTTCCCCCTCATCGAGCAAGGCATCCCCGTCCGCCTCCCCAAGGGCAAGAGCAGCGAACTCGACCAGTCCAACACCTTCTCCATCACCCTCAACCAGAAGGGCGAGCTCTTCCTCGACGAAGTCCCCACCGGCGAAGACGCCCTCGCCGCCGAACTCAAGGCCAAGGCCGAGGCCGACCCCGACGTTACCATCCTCGTCCGCGCCGACGAGCAAATCGCCTACGGCAAGGTCGTGTCCGTTCTGCGCCTGATGCACGACGCCAACATCACCCGCATGGCCCTCGTCACCGATCCCCAGAAATGAAGAAGCGCGACCTCCAGCGCAAAAGCCTCTGGATCAGCCTCGCTTTCCACGGCACGGCCCTCGTCCTCCTGCTGGCGGTCCCTGCCCTCCTCCGCGCCTGCGACCGCCACAAACCCAACGAAAAACTCATGTTCGTCGAGTTCACCGTCTCCGTCCCCCCGCCGCCCGCGCCCGAACCGCCCAAGCCCCCCGAGCCGCCCGAAGACATCGCCATTCCCGACCAGCCCAAGCCCCCTGAGCCCCCCAAGCCCAAGCCCGCCCCTTCCATCCGCCAGACCAACCGCGTCGTCCGTACCGGCCCCCCCCCCAAGGACAAGCCCCTCTCCGCCGCCGAAATCGAAGCCCTCCTCAAGAAAGGCGCAAAGATAGGCGACACCAC
>CAYODC010000276.1:0-3316 GCA_964402575.1 uncultured Verrucomicrobiota bacterium | reverse complement strand
AAAGCTGTCCGCTTTTGAACCGGCAAGAATTCCGCTTTTGAACCGTCGCCGACACGGGTCATCATTCGGATTGAACCGGGCGGTTCATCCATGCCAGACTGAATCCGTCATGGATCCCGTCCTCCAGTCCTTCCTGCAGCGCACGATGGTGCTTGTGCCGGCCTACAACGAGGAGGCCTCGATTTCCCGCCTGCTGGCGGACGTGCGCCGGCATCTGCCGGGGGCGGCGGTGGTGGTGGTGGACGATGGATCGGCCGATCGCACCGCGGAGGTGGCGCGCGCGGCCGGCGCGCGGGTGCTGCGCCTGCCGTGCAACCTGGGTGTTGGCCCGGCGATCCAGACCGGATTCCGGTACGCGATCGAGTCGGGATTTGACTATCTGATCCGAGTGGACGGCGACGGGCAGCATCCGCCCGCGGAGGCGCTGAAGCTGATCGAGGCGATGCAGGCCCATCCGACGGACCTGGTGGTGGGGACCCGCTACGGGGAGGGGAGCACGTATCGCGGGAACTGGTTCCGCCGGGTCGTGCTCAAGGGGTTGGCGCTATTCATTTCCATCATCTGCCGCAAGTGGATCACCGACCCCACCTCGGGGTTCTGGCTGGTGTCGCGTCCGCTGCTGCAGTGCTTTGCCCTCCAGTATCCGGCGGACTATCCCGAGGCCGAGGCGATTGCGCTGCTGCGCCGCCAGGGATTCTCGCTGGAGGAGGTGCCGGTGGCCTTCAAGCCCCGGCAGGCCGGCGAGTCGTCCATCCGGGCCTGGGGCACGGTGTTGTTCGCGGCCAAGGTGTTTCTGGCGTTGTTCGTGGACCGGTTGCGGGCGGTGGACCGGCGGGGGTCGGCCGCGTTCATCAAGAAGGGGGGAGGGGTGCCATGAAAAAGGGATTGGTGGTGGTGGCGGGTTTGGCTGCGGGGCTGTTTATGTCCTGGCCGTGGTTGGCGGCGGCGACGCAGATGATGCGGATCCGCGCGTTGATGGGGGCGGTGAGCGTGGGGGTTTTCCTGATCACCCTGCTGGCGATCCGGGGCTACAAGCTGCGCGAGAAATACGCGGTGCTGTGGCTGGCGACGGCGGCGATGATCTTTCTGGTGGCGCTGTTCCCCGAGCTGGTGGAGCGCACGCGCATCTGGTTCGGCATGCAGTACGTGACCTCCGTGGTGGCGGTGGTGTTCGTGTTTTTGGTGCTGGTGTCCTTCCACTTTTCGATCGCGCTGTCGGCCCTGAACGACAAGGCCGCGGCCACCGCCTCGCGCTGCGCCATCCTCGAGGCGCGCCTGCGGGAAGTGGAGGAGCGGCTGGCGAAGGCGGCTTCCGCCGCTCCCAAGGAGGGACCGGATGGAAACGGCCCTGCGGCTGGGCGTTAACGCCCTGTTCTACCTCCCCGGCGAGGTGGGCGGGTCCGAGACCTATCTGCTCGAAACCCTCCGCGCGCTGGTGCGCCGACCGGACGCGCCGGACCTGGTGTTGTTCTGCAACGCGGAGAACCACGGCAAGCTGCGCGCGGAATTCCCGCGGGCGGAGCTGGTGGATTCGGGGATCGCGGCCGTGCACCGGTCCGTGCGCATCCTCGCCGAGCAGTTCCAGCTTCCGTGGCTGGTGAAGCGGGCGCGGATCGACGTCCTTTGGTCGCCGGGCTATACCGCCCCGGCGTGGTGTCCCTGCCCGCAGGCGGTCTCCGTCCTCGACATGCAGTACAAGCATTTTCCTCAGGATGTTTCGTGGCTGGCGGCGCGGGCGATGGACGTGATCTATCCGCTGTCGGCGCGCCGGAGCGACGCGGTGGTGGCGATTTCGGAGTTTGCCAAATCGGAGGCCGTGCGATTTCTCGGGGTGCCGCCGGAGAAAGTCACGGTGACGCTGCTGGCGGCGGACCCGGCGTTCGGCGAGCCGGATGGACCGCCGCCGCCGGCCGTGCGGGGCGCGCCCTATCTGCTGTGCGTGGCGCACACCTATCCGCATAAGAACGTGGGCCTGCTGGTGAAGGCCTTCCACCGCATCGCGGCGGAGATTCCGCACCGGCTGGTGCTGGTGGGCAAGCCGCGTTTTGGCGAGCCGGAAGTGGCCGCCGCGCTGAAAGGATCGCCGCCGGGACGGGTGGTCCGGTTGCCTGGCCTGCGCTGGCGCGAGCTGATCGCGCTGTACCAGGGCGCGGATCTGTTCGTGTTTCCATCGCTCTACGAAGGCTTCGGCCTGCCGGTGCTGGAGGCCATGCGGGCCGGAGTGCCGGTGCTGACGACGCGCGAGGCGTCGATTCCCGAAATCGGCGGCGAGGCCGTGGAGTACGCCGACGGTCGGGACGAGGCGGCCTTTGCCGCGGCGCTGCGCGCCGCCGCCCTGCGTCCGCCGGAGGAGCGCGCGCGGCGGGCGGAGGTGGGGCGCCGGCGCGCCGAAGGCTTCACGTGGGCGGCCAGCGCGGAGTGTTTGTGGTATGTTTTGCAACGAATCGCGAGGTGACCCAATGAGCGCATCTTTGACCATTGTCCTGCTGAGCCTGTTGTGCGGCGCGCTGTTCGCCGGCTTGCTGTTGTTGTGGCGCCGGAAGGGCGGCGGCGGGCGGGGCATGGCGATCCACGCCACCGCCGCCATCGAGGAGTTGCGCGCCATCGGCGTGCTGTCGGCCTTCAAGGCCGTCACGAAGGAGATCGTCACTGCGCGCGACCATCTGCTGGGCGACCTGGGCCAGCGCTACCTGGAATGGCTGATCAGCTCGAAGAAGATGGCGATGATCTTCGAGTTCGACATCGACTTCCAGTACGACCTGCGCGACCCGTCGTTCACGGTGCAGGAGGATGCCCCGGGGCGCTTCCGGTTGCGCATGCCGCGCTGCGACTATGTCGTGCACGTGCGCAACGTGACGTTCTACGACGAACAGGGAGGCAAGCTGCTGCCGATCATCGTGCCGGACGTGATCAACCGAATTCTCGGCGGGGGGTTCAACGAGGTTGACCGCAACAAGCTGATGGAGGAGGCCAAGGCGCAGGCCGAGGCGCTCGCCCAGAACCTGGCGCGGCGCCTGAGCTCGGAAGTTCAGACCTCCGCGCGCCAGACGATGGAGATGCTTGCCAAGAGTTTCGGCGCCCAGGGCGTTCGCGTGGAGTTTTCCGAATCCGAGCCGCGCAAGACGCTTCTGGTTCAGGAATCCCGGTCCGCCGAGGACTGAGCGGATTGGGTTTTATTAATTTATAGGACCGACCCCTTTGGCGATCCCTTCGGAAGGAGGCGGCGGAGGAGGTCGGCGCAGGCGGGCATGTCGGGGACGCGGAAGGTGGCGGCGGTGGGGGCGGTGCCGGGGTCGACGAGGACGGTGGCGGCGAC
>CAYODC010000275.1:0-3338 GCA_964402575.1 uncultured Verrucomicrobiota bacterium | reverse complement strand
GACCATGAAAGCCGAGGGCCTGCCGTTGCGGGAGAGTCCGATGGCCGGCGCCCGCTCGCTGCTGGGGCGGCTGCTGAAGGAGGAGGCCGACCGGTTGTCGGGGCAGGAGGGCAAGGAGGCCGAGGCGATCAAGGCCTACAGCGGGGGGTTGAGCGAATACTACAACGTCTTCATCAAGTACGGGGACAGCACCTGGGGGCCGACGGCCGGCCTGGAGGCCAAGGCCATCAAAGGCATTCTCGAAACGAAATACGGCAAGACGGTGAAAATCGATCTGCCCGAAGAACTGGCGGGCAAGGCGGCCGGGACGGAATTCATGATGGCGGACAACCTGTTCCGCCAGAAGAAGCATGCGGATGCCGCGGTGGAGTACGTGCGCGTGCTGTCGCAGTTCCCGGAGGCGGGCGATCTTTCGGTGGGCGCGCTGGGCAACCTGCTGCAGTGCTACATGAACATCAACGATTCACTGTACGCGAAGGTGGTGGCGAACTACCTGGGCGAGCGTTTCGCGGCCAAGAGCGTCATTCCCGGCAAGGCGCTCGTGTCGGTGGCGCAGTTGTACAGCAAGGCGGGGAATGCGGAGATGGCGCAGTACATGTTCGACCGCTATCTGACCTATTGCCCGAACGATCCCAACGCGGGCAAGATCCTGTTCTATCTGGCCGCCAAGGCGGAGCAGGACGGCAAGCAAGACCTGGCCAACGCCTATTTGGCCAAGATCATCACGGACTACCAGCAGGATTCGAACTATCCGAAGGCGTTGAGCAAGCGGGCGTGGAAGGCCTACATGGACAAGGACTATGCCGGGGCCATTCCGGGCATGACCCTCTACATCCAGGAATCGGTGGCCAGCCCCACGAAGGCGCAAGCCATGTTCGCGCTGGGCGACTGCCTGAGGCGGACGGGCAAGATGGTGGAGGCGATCCGGCAATTTGACGCCCTGGTCAAGGCGATCTCGCCGCAGGGGAATCCCTACGGCAGTTCGGCCGAGGATTTGCAGCGCAACGCGGTGTTGCTGGAACAGGCCCGGTTCTATTTTGCCTTCAGCATGAGCCGGCTGGGGACCGATGCGACCCGCAAGGTGGCGATTGGCAAATTGGCGGAATTCCTTTCGCTGTATCCGCAGTCCGCGCTGGCGGCGAAGGCCCTCAACCTCATGGGATCGCTGCAGATGGCGTTGAAGGATCCGGCGGCGAACGACACGTTCGCGCGGCTGGCCCGGGACTATCCGGAGACGGACGAGGGCAAGAACGCCCAATATGCGCGGATCAGCGGCGCGCTGGAACTGGGGCAGCTCGATCAGGCGCGCGAGGCGCTGTCGTCGATGTTGTCGAATGCCGGCAGCTATTCGGTGGAGGAATTCACGCGGGTCGGACAGGCCATGCTGGACAAGGGATTGTGGAACGAAGCCGTGCAGGCGTTCGGGCAGTTGACGGGCAAGACCGAAGACCGGGCGTTGCTGGAACGCGCGCTGTACGGCATCGGCGCGGCCAAGTACGAGACGGGCGACTATGCCGGAGCGGTGGCGTCGCTGAACGACCTGATGACGCGGTGGCCCAATTCCGGCCTGTTCTACCAGGCCAAGTTCATGCTGGCCCGGGCCAACCTGAAATTGAACGAGATTTCGGCGGCCAAGATCGCGCTGAACGACGTGTTCAAGAATGCGCGGGATCCGGAAGTCATGAACGATGCGACGCTGCTCTACGCGGAGATCCTGCTGAAGGACGGGGACAAGGTGGGGGCGATGGCCTCCTACAAGGGGCTGGAGTATTTCGGCAGCCAGGTGATGAAGAGCGAGAAGGAACGCCAGCAGATCGAGCAGGCCACGCTGGCGGCGATCGAGCTGGGCGCGGAGCTGGGCAAGTACGCCGATGTGCTGGAGAGCTGCGACCTGTATTTGCGGCTGTATCCCACCGGGGCGAAGGTCAACGATGTCCGCCAGCAGCGGACGAAGGCATCGCTGCAGATGTCCGCGGATGTGGCGGCGCCGGCGGCGGCGCCGGCGGCCCCCTGAATTTGAAGAGAGAGGAAGGTAAGGCATGAAGACAACGAAACTCATTTCGATCGGCTGCGCCGCCGCCGTCATGGCCGGCGCCGCCTGGGCGGCTCCCTACGTGATTCTGCCCAATGGGTCCCGGGTGGCGGGATCGGCCATCCGCGCGCTCTCGAACGGCGATGTCAACCTGACCACGGACGTGGGCGTCCGGACCTTTCCCAAGGGCAGCTATATGAAGGCGGTGGCCGACAAGCCGGCGGAATTCGACCAGGCCATGGCGGCGCTGAACGCCAAGAAATATGACGATGCCATCAAGCTGTTCAACGGGATCATTGCGAGCCTGCGCGGACTGGATTGGGACGTGGCCGCGGCGCGGGAGCTGCCCAAGGCCCTGCTGGGCAAGGGCGATGCGGAAGGCGCCGTGCAAGCCTACGACCGCCTCTTTTTGCTTTCCCCGGCGGAAAAGCAAAACAGCGACGTGGCCTGGGCGCATCGCCGGGCCATGCTGCAGGCCAAGCAATACGCAGGGCTGATCCGCCAACTCGACGCCGTGGCCGCCGCGGGGAACCGGCCCGATGCCGCGCGCGCCCAGATCATGCGGGGGGACATCCAGTTGGCCCAGAACAATCTGGAGCAGGCCGCGATGGATTACCTGCGCACGGCCATTCTCTTTCAGGACGTGACGGATCCCCTCATCCAGGGCGAGGCCCATTTCAAGGCCGCTTCGGCGCTGGAGCAGATGCGCGAAGCCCGGGCGAAGGATCTCTACCGGAAGGTAGTGGAACAGTATGGATCCTCCCCCTATGCGGCGCAGGCCAAAGGCAAGATGTAGGAAGACCCCTTTCAAAAAAGAGCAAGGAGAATAACCATGTCCAAGAAAACCCGGTTGGTGATGTTGTGGATCCTGATGGCGTCGATGGTCCTGATTCCCGCGATTGTCTTGGCGCAAGGCGAGGCGGCTCCGGCGGCCGCGGCCGCCGGTGCCGGCGAAATGACGATGGAGGGGGCCACGGACGACGCCGCGCCCAGCGCGGGCCTATGGCAGGTCATCACGGGTTCCGGATTCCTCGGGGTGTTCCTGTGGCTGTGCCTGCTGGGCGATTCGATTGCCGCCGCGTGGCTGGCGATTGATTTCTTCATTACCATCAATCCCAAGAAGATCATTCCCGAATCGCTGGTGAACGAAGTCCGCGAGGCGATGGAGCAAGGCGATGTGATGAAGGCCCTCCAGCGCTGCGAGAAGGAGCAGGGGCCGTTGCCGTCCATCCTGATGGCCGGTTTCCGCAACGTGAAGGAAGGGTTTGAAGTGATCCAGGAGCAGGTGGGCGCGGCCGCCGACCTC
>CAYODC010000274.1:0-3358 GCA_964402575.1 uncultured Verrucomicrobiota bacterium | reverse complement strand
AATGGCTGGCCGCGAAAACCGTGTCAATGAGGACATAGGCCGGACGCTTACATAAGGATCGGCAGAATACCGCCATATCTTCACATACGCCCCCACCCGATTTTTCCCGCCCAGCCTCCGCTGGCGCCGGAATCGATCGATTTCATTGCGCCGCGGCCTGTTCAGCCGCAAGAAATGCCCATTCTCCCGTCCCCCCACGCCCCCTGAAAGTAATCAGGCGGGCGTCAGCCAGCGCGCCACCAGCGCCTTGCGGGAAGCATCCATGCCGCTGGCGAACTTCAGATAGATCAGCGCCTCTTCAAATCCGTTGCGGCTCCGCAACCGCGTGGCGTACTTGCTCTGTCCCGCCGACTTGCGCATCTGAACCTGGATGCCCAGGATCCTCTCCACATCGAACACCACCGCCTTCGGAATCTGCGTCAGGTTCGCCTTGTCGCGCAACACCGTGTTCACCGCCTGGATCGTCGCTTCGAATTCAGGCATCTCCTCGGACACATAGGCGGCCGCCATCCCTTCAATGTACGTGCCGAACAGCAGCGCATGCTGCAGCGCCGGCAGGGGCTTGAGGCCCGCCTCCTTCCAAACATCGAACTGGCGCAACACCTTCCGGACCCAGTGCAGGCCGGCCGGACCATCCGGCCCCTGCAGCCAGCCCGAAAAGGCCGGATAGATCGTCTGGAACAGCCCTTTGCGCCAGGATCGCTCGAAAACCTTGAGCGCGCTGCCGCAATTGAATATCTTCAGCATCTCCTCATGGAGGCGCTCGCGCGAGGAATCGACCAGTTCCCCGGCAGACCGGACAATCGCTTCGCGGGCCTGCCGCTCGATCTCGAAATCCAGCTGGGCCGCAATGCGCACCGCCCGCACCATCCGCACCGGATCCTCTTGGAAACGTGTCTCGGGATCCCCGATCACCCGCAGGATGCGGTGCTCAAGATCCTGGAGCCCGCCGACATAATCCAGAATGCTGCCGTCGGCAATGTCGTAGAACAGCCCGTTGATGGTGAAATCGCGGCGGCGGGCATCCTCTTCCGGCGTGCCATAGACGTTGTCGCGCACAATGACCCCGCCGCGCGTGGCAAAGGTGGGATCCGGCACGTCCGTCCGCCGGCGCGACGGCAGCGGCACCCCCTCGGCCTCCGGCGGCGGATTGTCCAGCAGCGCCCGGAACGTGGCCGTTTCGATGATGACATCCCGGAAAAACACATGCGCCAGCTTGAACCGGCGGCCAATGATCCGGCAATTGCGGAATATCTTCTTCACTTCCTCGGGCCGCGCGTCGGTGGCAATGTCGAAATCCTTCGGATCCCGCCCCAAGAGCAGATCGCGCACCCCGCCGCCGCACAGATAGGCCTTGTAGCCGGCTTCGTTCAGGCGCGTCAGCACCCGAAGCGCTTCATAGGAAATCATGTCCCGGCGCAGGCCGTGTTGCGATTCACTCAATATGACGGGAGCATCCATGGTCAAAGGTCTTTTCCGCAGCATTTCTTGTACTTCTTGCCGCTCCCGCACGGACACGGATCATTGCGGCCGGTCTTGGGCGCGTCGCGCACCACCGGATTGGACCCGGCCGCGGACAGCGCCGCGTTCATCGCGGCTTCCGCGCCGGGATCGGCCGTTGCGCCGCCTCCGCGGGCGGCCCGCCCGCCCGCGGCATGCCCCCCCGCCAGCGGGGCGATGTCCGCATGCTGCGCCTGCGCCAGCCGGTGAAGGTCCCCCAAAAACGTCTGGTAGGCGCGCGGCGAGGTCGTCGCCCGGAAAATGCGCCCCGCGATCTCCCCCTTGATGCGGTCCATCAGATCCGCAAACAGCGTGAAGGCCTCGTTCTTGTATTCCACCAGCGGATCCCGCTGGCCATAGGCCCGCAGGCCCACCCCCTGCCGCAGCGTGTCCATGTTGCGCAGGTATTCCTGCCACTGCGTGTCCACCGCGTTGAGCATGATGAACCGCTCCATGGAGTTGAGCTGCGCCGGGTCTTCCAGCATGCATTTCTCAGCGTAGGCCTTGCCTACCCGCCCGTAGACCGTCTGCGCGGTCCCCTCGGCATCCACCTCGCCCCGCCCCCGCTTGCCTTCCTTCCGGACCACCTGGTCCGGATGGAACCCGACCGGAAACTGGCTGTTCACCCACGTCGCGAACGCCAACCGGCTCTCCTCCTCGTCGTCCAAGTCTTCCGCCCGCGCGAAAATCACGTCCTGCACCACCTCCATCAAATGCTCGCGCACCTGCTCGGCGGCCACGATCTGGCTGCGGAAACCGTAGATGATTTCGCGCTGCTTGTTCATCACGTCGTCGTATTCCAGCGTCCGCTTGCGGATCGAGAAGTTCTGCTGCTCGACCCGGCGCTGCGCGGTCTCGATCGACCGGTTCAACCAGCGGTGCTCCAGCACCTCGCCCTCCTGGATCCCGAGCTTCTCCATGATGCCCGATATCCGGTCGCTGCCGAACAGCCGCATCAGGTCGTCCTCCAGCGAAACGAAGAAATGCGACATGCCCGGATCCCCCTGGCGCGCGCAGCGCCCGCGCAACTGCCGGTCGATGCGCCGCGACTCGTGCCGCTCGCTGCCGATCACCATCAGCCCGCACGGCCGTTCCTCGATCAATTGCTGCAGGGTCTTCTTGCCCTCGACCTTGTCGGACAGCCGGGTCTTGCCGGTGATCAGCTCCCGGTCCATCCAGATCACCCCCGGCCCCAGCTTGATGTCGGTGCCGCGGCCGGCCATGTTCGTGGCGATGGTGATGGCCCCCGGCTGGCCGGCGTTGAGGACGATCTCGGCCTCCCGCTGGTGGTTCTTCGCGTTGAGCACGTTGTGCGGAATGTTCACCCGCCGCAGCATCCGGCTCAGGATCTCCGACATGTCCACCGAGATCGTCCCCACCAGCACCGGCTGCTTGCGCTGGTAGCATTCGCTGATCAACTCGATGATCGCGTTGAACTTCTCGCGCTGGGTCTTGAAGATCAGGTCGTTGCCGTCCACCCGCCGCACGGGCCGGTTCGTCGGAATGACCACGACATCCATCTTGTAGATCTCGGCAAATTCGTCGGCCTCCGTCTCCGCCGTCCCGGTCATCCCGGAAAGCTTCTGGTACAGGCGGAAGTAGTTCTGGATCGTGATCGTCGCCAGCGTCTGCGTCTCGCGCTGGATCCGCACGCCCTCCTTGGCTTCGATGGCCTGGTGCAGCCCGTCGCTCCACCGCCGCCCCGGCATCAGGCGGCCCGTGAACTCGTCCACGATGATCACTTCGTTGTCCTGGATCACGTACTGCACGTCGCGCTCGTAGACGCTGAACGCCCGGATCAGTTGGTCCACCGCGTGGATGCGCTCGCTCTTGTCGGCAAACTGGTTCTGCAGCTCCT
>CAYODC010000273.1:0-3379 GCA_964402575.1 uncultured Verrucomicrobiota bacterium | reverse complement strand
CACCACCGAGGCCGAAATGCGCGAGCAGATGGCCGTCCGCAAGATGATCATGGCCAAGGCCGATGCCGTTGCCCAGCCCACCGATGAGGAAATCCAGGCCTTCTACGAGGAAAACAAGGAGGGCTTCTCCCAGGATGAATCCGTCACCGCCTCCCACATTCTGATCAAGACCGACGACAGCGACGACGAAGCCGCCCGCTCCGCCAAGCTGGAACGCATCGAAGGACTCCGCAAGCAGGCGCTCGAAGGCGCCGATTTCGCCGAGCTCGCCAAGGCCAATTCCGATTGCCCCAGCGCCAGCTCCGGCGGCGACCTGGGTTCCTTCGGCCGCGGCCAGATGGTCCCCGAATTCGAAGATGCCGCCTTCGCCCAGGAAATCGGCACCGTCGGCGACGTGGTCAAGACCCAGTTCGGCTACCACCTCATCAAGGTCACCGAGCGCAAGGATGCCAAGGCCCTCGATTTCGACGAGGTCAAGGCGCGCGTCACCGATATCCTCTATTCCCAGAAACAGCAGGATGCCGTCCGCGAATATGTCGACGGCCTCCGCGAATCCGCCGCCGTCGAGCGGTTCGACAACCCCTTGCCCCTCGATGATGAACTCGAGCTCGAACCCGGCGACGAAGATGCCGATATGATCGAAATCGAAGTCGGCGACGAAACCGCCCCGGCCGACGAAGTGGAAATGGTCGTCGAGGAATCCGCCGCCGTTGTGGAAGCCGCCACCGAGGAAGGGGTCGAGCAGGTGGAAGCCGCCGCCCCGGCCGTCGAGGCCGCCGTCGAACCCGTTGTCGAAGCAGCTGCCGAAGCGGTTGAGGAAGCCGTTGAAGAAGCGGGTGCCACCGCGACCGAAACCGTTGAAATCGCCGTCCCGGCCGCCGAGGAAACCATCGCCGAGGCTCCGGCCGCCGTCGAGCAAGCGGTCACGGAAGCCGCCGCCGCCGCGGAAGACACCCTCGCCGAAACCGCGGAAGCCGTCGAAACGGCCGTGGAAGCCCCGGCCGAGGCGGTCCCCCCCGCCGAAGACATTCCTGCCGAAGCCGCGCCATAACCCTTCTCGGCGTCTCTTCCAAGCCCGGCGAAAGCCGGGCTTTTTGCTTGTCCGCCTCCCGGCCATCCTCCCGCCTCCCGCGATTGACTCGCCTGCCGCCTTCCGGCACAATCCCCCCCATTATGAAAAAAACTTTTTGCCCCGAATCCCTTCAGCAGCTCCGCAACCAATCCCTTTTGGCCGAATCCCAATACATGCGCCGCGAGGTCCTCTCCTCCGTCCCCCCTCTTCACCTGCGCATGGAGGAAACACCCCGGCTTTCCGAATCCGATACCCATCTCTTTGAAGCCCTTCAGATCGACGCCGCCCGGCTGGCGATCGAAGCCGTCGCCTCCCTTTCCAAGATCAACGAAGTCGATCACATGGGGGGCGGCCTCGACCTGATTCCCCCGTTGCTGCTCACCCTCTCCCTCGTCGACCGCGCCGCCGTCGATTTCACCATCGAAAACGCCCATACCTCCATCGGCTATTTCTCCGCCCTCTCTGTGTTGGGATTCCTCGACCGCCAGCGGGTCATCGACACCTTCCGCCGTGGCCTGGACATCCCCGGCCACGTATCCTGGGTCCCCGGCGGCACCCAGCTCAATGGCGGCCGCCTCGGCGTCATGATCCCCGCCGCCGTCGGACAAGCCCTCGGCAAGCGCGCCGCCTACGGCTCCGATGCCTGGGTCCTCTGCCATTGCGGCGACGCCGGCTGGATCTCCGGCCAGGCCCTGAATGGATTCCATGCCGCCCGCCTTCACAAGGCTCCGGTCACTTTCCTCATGCACCGCAACGGAATCCAGCTCTCCGGCACCACCCAGAAAATGACCGGTGCCGATCCCCGCCCTGTCCTGGAATCCCTTGGCATCCAGATCCTGGAAACCCCTTCGCTCTACGATGTGGCCACCCTCTGGCAAACGCTCCGCGAAGCCCGCTCCCTCGCCCGCAATGGAATCCCCTCCCTTGTCTATCCCGTCGGCAAGCAGGACATCCCCCTCTCGCAGGTCGGCGAGCGCTTCGGCATCTCCCGCGAACTCGAAGCGTTCTGCGCCAAAAACAACGTCCCGCTGGACACCCGCGTCTGGAAACCCGGCTGCCTCATGAGCTATCGCGACCTGCCTTCCATGCTCGAATGCCTGTTCTATGTCAACGGCCTCCCCGGCGGCAAGGCCCACCATGACGGCCACATGAAGGGCCGCGACCTCGACGCCCTGCTGGCCAACCCCATGCTCCAGTTCTCCCCGCCGCAGGAGGAAGCCCTTCGCCAATGGCGGGAGTTGCCGGCCGTCTCGGTCACCACCACCGCCCGTCCCGCCCCCGGCGAGGAAAACCTCGTCCTGCCCGATGCCACCCTGGCGGCCGCCAACGCCGCCTTGCCGGCCCCCGGCGGCAAGTGGGTCTCGCCCCGCGCCGGCGTGGCCGCCGCCTACGAACTCGTCGCCAAGACCCATCCCGATTCCATGTTCGTCATCGATTGCGACCTCGCCCCGTCCACCAAGGTCGACCTGGCCCTCAAGACCCTCGATTCCAACCACCAGTTCCAGCTCTCCATCGAAGAACAAATCGCCACCCTGATGGCCAACGGCCTGGCCATGTCCACCCCGGCTCCCAAGCTCGTGGTCTTCGCCACGTTCGCCGCCTTCTTCGAGGGCATCGCCCGCGAAGGCTTCGAAATGTGGCGCTACCAGCGCAACCTCACCGGCGCCAACGAAGGACTCAACGTCACCTTCCACCTTTCCCACGTCGGCTCCTGCACCGGCCGCGACCACTTCTCCGGATGGTCGCTCGACTGGATCAACCTCGCCATCGGCTACCTCCCCTACCTGGACCGGTTCTATGCTCCCGCCGATGCCCGCGCCGCCTTCGTCGCCATCTGCGACATGGCCTCCCGCAACGGCGCCCATATCCTCGGCATCCCGCGCGACAACCTGCCCATCCTGGCCCGCCAGGATTCCCCGGCCCCGCTCTGGAACGCCGACAGCCCCTGGACGGACGTCACCCAGCTTCGCGCGATGCCCGGCGCGAAAAAGGCCATCCTCGGCTTCGGCGCCACGGCGTTCGTCGCCGCCGAAGCGGCCGACCAGCTCGCGACCGAAGATCTCGCCGTCGATGCGTGGGCCGTCAACGGCTTGCCGCTGGATGCCGGCCGCCTCGAGGCGCTGTTCAAACAGTATCCCGAAGGCCTGGTCACCATCGAAGACGGACTGATCGGCACGCCCGAGAGCGGCCTGCGCGGTTTCGCCGGGCTCGTCCGCGGCGCGGCCTTCGGCAAAAAGCTCCCCCTGGGCCACCTCGGCATCGTCGATCCGCGCATCGCCCCGTCCGAGGGCCATCTCGAGCTCTGGC
>CAYODC010000272.1:0-3400 GCA_964402575.1 uncultured Verrucomicrobiota bacterium | reverse complement strand
CGGCAGCGGTAGAGTTGGGCGACCACGATGGCGGGCAGGGTGAAGTTGTTGGTCAAGAATACCAACTTCTTCCCGGTGTCGGCATCTACATAGCCGATGCGCCGCAGGACGTCGGGATATTGCTTCCGGGAAAGCGGCCCGGCCAAGACGATCGTCTGGTCGAAGCGGATGCCGGCCGCCTTGTCCGCCGGAGCCGAATAGAGGCGCCGGAACCGGAAGTTGCGCTTGGCCCGCGTGACGAAGAATGCGCCAGACCGGTGGACGCGATAGAGCCGGCCGAAGTCCACGTAACCCCGGTCCATGACATAGAAGGCGCCCGGTTCGAAGACCAAATTGTCGAGGATATTGACGTCGTGGATCTTGCCGGGAGTAATGATGACAAGGGTCGGGAAGTTCCCCCGCAGGTCCAGCAAGGTGTGCATCTTGACGGCGCCCTTCGTCTTGCGGAACTTCGCCCACGGGAACAACGCCAGGCACAGGTCGATCGTCGTGGAGTCCAAGGCATAGGCGACGCCTTGCAGATCGGCCCCAAAGGACTCGCCCGAATATAGCCGGGTTGCCTGGGCAATCAAGACCTGGGCGAAGTCGCCGAAGATCCGCCAGTCCCGCTTCTCGTTGGCCTCGGCCAAGGTGCTTTTGGGCACGGGGCGCCGGATGCCCGTGTGATAGAGTTTGGGGCCCACGGCCTTGAGACACGCTTCGATGTCCCGCAGGCTTTCGCGAAAGGTCAGCTGGGCAAAGCCCATGACCTGGAACTGCGCATAGCAGCTCAATCGGCGGACATGCTTGTTCCCGCCGTAGCGGGCGACACACTTGTCGAATTCGTACCGTGGAACAAAATCCATCAACTGGCTGAACACCGATCGTCCTTCTTGCATGGTTATTCTCCTGCCGCCTACGGGCGGCCAGAACCGTGCAAAAGAACGTCTCAAGTTGAAATGGATAAATGTTCAGAGGGGCATTCCGTATCGATATAACGGGCCTAATCCGCGTGTTTCCAAAAATTAAACCGGACAGCAGTGATAAAACAATGGATATCCACCCTTTCTGCAAGAAGCCACCCCTGCCCCCCTTTTTCCTATCCCTTGGACTCCTCCGCCAACTCCCGGATGCGCGCCATGACCAGCGCCCCCACCGCCTCGTAGGCCCCTTTTTCCGGCATCGCCGCCAGAATCTCCTCCGGCGTGATCGGCTTGCCCAGCCGGGCGACGATCTTCGATGGGCGCATCTTCTTGGCCCCTTTCGGGAACGCCGCATGCGTGCCGGAGATGAACATCGGCACCACCGGCACGTTCCCTTTCGCAATCAGGAATCCGATCCCCCCTTTGGCTTCGTGCATCTGGCCGTCCGGCGATCGGGTCCCCTCCGGAAACAACCCGATGACCTTGCTTTCCTTCAACGTGGCAATGGCCTTCTTCAACGCCCCTAGATCCCCCTTCGTCCGGTCCAGCGGAATCACCCCCACGCGCGGAAAAAACCACCGCGCAATGGCATTGGAAAACAATGTGTCGCGGGCCATGAAATGCACAATGCGCCGCGAACTGCAGCCAGCCATCACTGGCGGATCCAAGTAGCTGCAATGGTTCGAGGCCAAGACCGCCCCGCCGCTGGCCGGAATGTGCTCGCGGCCCTTCACCCGCATGCGGTACTTCACCAGCAGGCAAAGGTAGACAAAGCCGCGCGACAGCCAGTACAGCGGCTCCCTGAACAATCCTTCGCGCATGAACCGGATCAACCCGGCACCACGCCGGCCTGCTTCAGGTCGGTCACGATCGTGTCGACCACCTGCTCGATCGTCATGCCGGTGCTGTTGATGATCTTGGCGCCCAGCGCGATCTGCAGCGGCGCGGTCGCGCGGCTGGAATCCTTCTGGTCGCGGCGGCGCAGCGAACTCAGCACCGCTCCGACGTCTTCCGTGCCTTCCTGCACCTTGATCTCCGCGGCGCGCCGGCGCGCCCGCTCCTCGGGATCGGCATCGAGATAGTACTTGAACGGCGTGTCGGGGAACACCACCGTGCCGATGTCGCGCCCCTCCATCACCAGGCTGCCGAACTTCGTCATCAACCGCAGTTTTTCAACAATGTACACGCGCACGGACTGCTGCGCGGCGATGTCCGCCACCCGCTCGCGCACCGGCTCGGCCCGGATTTCCTGGCCGGGATCCTCGCCGTCGATCAGATACCCCACCGCGTTGTCCCGCAGCACCAGCTCCATGTTCATCCGGATCAGCAGGTTCGTCACCGCCTGGGAATCCTTCACGTCGATTCCGCTCTTGACGCACTTCCAGGTGATCCCCCGATAAAGAGCCCCCGAATCCACATAGATGAATCCAACGGCCTGGGCCGTCCGGCGCGATACGGTCGATTTTCCGGACGCCGAAGGGCCGTCCACCGCCACGATGGTCACTTGCTTATTCAACGCTCACTCCCAGGTTGCCGAGTTGTTCCCAAAATTCAGGATAGGACGTGTCCACGCACGCCACGTTGCCGATGCACACCGGCGCCTCCGCGAAAACCGCCAGGATCGACATGCTCATCGCCACGCGGTGGTCGCCATAACTGCGAATGCCCCGCGTGGGCACCACCTTCGTCGGCCCTTCGAGGATCATGCCGTCGGGCTGTTCGGTCACCTTCGCGCCGACGCTGGCGAGATTCTCCACCATCACCGCCACCCGGTCCGATTCCTTGACCCGCAGCTCGCTGGCGTCGCGGATCACCGTCCGCCCCTGCGCCAGCACGCCCAGCACGGCCACCAGCGGAAGCTCGTCGATCAGGTTCGGTATCTCCGCCCCGCCGACTTCCGTGCCCTTCAGTTCCGCCCCGGTGACGGTGACGTTGCCGTAGACCTCCGGGTCTGTCGGCGAGGACGTGCGCTCGATCTCCACCTTCGCCCCCATCCGGCGCAGCACATCCAGCAGCGCCGTCCGCCGCAAGTTCAGCCCGACGCCCTCCGCCCGCACGCTCGCCCCGGGAATCGCCGCCGCCGCCGCCAGCCAGTAGGCCGCCGAAGAGAAATCCCCGGGCACCACGTAGGGCCGCGCCAAGAACTTCGGCCCCTTCGGACCGTAGCCGTCCACCGAAATGTTCTGCCCTTCCACCCGGATCGGCGCCCCCACGGCGCGCAGCATGCGCTCCGTGTGGTCCCGCGTCGGAATGGGCTCCAGCACCGTCGTGCGTCCCTCGGCGTACAACCCCGCCAGGATGCAGCAGCTTTTCACCTGCGCCGAGGCCGTCGGCAGGCAGTACTCCATCCCGTGCAGTTTTCCGCCATGGATCGTCATCGGCGCCGTCCCCTGCGGCGTCAAATCCACCTTCGCGCCCATCAGTTCCAGCGGCTCCTTGATCCGCCGCATCGGACGCGAACTCAACGAGGCGTCGCCCGTCAGCGTCACCGTGATCGG
>CAYODC010000271.1:0-3446 GCA_964402575.1 uncultured Verrucomicrobiota bacterium | reverse complement strand
ACGGACCCTGCCCCTGCTACTACATTCGCGCATCTGGATGCTACGACGACGCTGTCGCGTGCTATCACGGAGCTCGGCATTTATCCTGCTGTAGACCCGCTGGCATCGACATCGAGGGTGAAGACGATGGGGATCTGTTCTTCGAGGCGGTTTTTGAGAGAAAACGCCATGGCGGAAACGGGTTTGGGGATGGTGAGCAGGGCGGTGACGCCCATGCGTTCGAGGGCCTGGATGAAGGAGTAGATGTGCTTGGCGAGTTTTTCCTCCTGGCGGATGGCGACCCAGGGGAGGACGGTATCGATGACCACGCGGCGGATGCTGTTGGATTCGATGATGTTTTGCAGCTCCATGAAGCTGCCGGGGGGGAGGGTGAGGCTTTTCTCGAATTCCGGGGTGGGCATGATGTCGGCGTATTCGAGGAGGGTGACGAGGCCTTGGGAGGAGGCTTCGGCGAGAGGGAAGCCCATGTTTTCGGCGACGATGGCCAGGTCGTGGGAGCGCCAGGAGGAGAGCATGAGGCCGCGTTCGTTTTCCTTGACGCTTTGGAGGAGGACTTGGAGGGAGAGGATGGTTTTGCCGCTGCCTTGGCGGCCGATGCACAGCGCGGGGCGTTTGCGGTAGATGCCGCCGTAGCGTTCGTCGAAGAACGGGATGCCCAATCTGGTCTTATCGATCATGGGAGGGAGGGGATTAAGGTTGGAACGGGGGGGGGGCGGCGGGGCCGCCGGTGGCTTGGGCCAGGATGCTCTTGATGAAGGCGAGTTCGAAGGGTTTGGTGAGGAAGGCGGTGATTTCGCCGCCCTGGGCCATATCGGTGAATTCCTTGGAGGGTTCGCCGGTGATGACGATGAGGGGGCGTCCGGCGGCCTTGGCCTTGAGCTGGTTGACCCAGTCGCGGAGGGGGGGGCTGTCGGGCAGATAGATATCGGCGATGATGACCTGGATGGAGGGGTTGGCCATGAGGGAAAGGCCTTCGGCGCAGGTGCCGACCGGGAAGGCCTTGTGGTTCAGGCGGGTGACCAGGGTCGCCAGGTATTCGCGGACGGCGACATCGTCGTCGATAATCAAGATATTGGCCATTTCAATCTCCCTGAAGGCGTTTGAGTAGCAAACCGTATTAAAATCCACATCGGAATCGTCGTCAATGAACAAAGATAGTCCGGGCAACGGGGTCCTGTCAATTCGGCGGGGAGTGCGGGTGTTGGGCGCGGCGGCGGGGAGGAGCAGGGGGCGGGTGATGGGATGACGCTTTTTTATTGGGACATCCGGGGGCGGACCTTGTATAGTTCTCCATTGTTCGGACTGGGTCAGGTGCAACCGGTTGCAAAGAGGGGAGCGCCTGACGGGAACCGGAGACAGGATTTCCGCATGGAGCGATTGCCATTCGATTTCAAGCCGCAGACCACGCGGATCACAAGCTGCCATTGTGAAGCCTGCCAGGTGACGGTGCATGTGCATCGGACGCCGCCGCCGGTGGCGTGCCCCTACTGCCAGCGGCCTTTCGTGCAGAGCGAGGCGGAGGTGCCGTTGGCGGAGGAAGCGGCGTTTCCGACGATGGAGGAGGTGCGGGAGAGGATGTCCCGGCTGTACCACCGTCCGCCGAAGTGGCTGGCGACGCTGATTTTGACGGTGGCGCTGCTGATGCTGGCGTGTGCGGTGTTCATGCAGTTGCGGAGCGTGGGCAACTATTTCTACCAGCCGCTGGTGAGCCTGTATTCGCTGGTGGCGGGGATTTTCGTGGTGTCGCGGTTCCTGATCGCGCCGATGTACATGGCGCCGCAGGACCACGGGTACGAGCCGACGGTGACGGTGCTGGTGCCGTGCATGAACGAAGAGAAGGTGATCCGGCAGACGATCGAGCGCATTTTCGGGGCGGGGTATCCGCAGGACAAGATCGAAGTGGTGTGCGTGAACGACGGGTCGACGGACGGGACGCTGGCGCAGATGCTGGCGGCGCAGACGCGGCATCCGAACCTGGTGGTGGTGGATTTCCAGAAGAACCGGGGGCTGTGCCATGCGTGGACGGTGGCGGTGCTGCTGGGGCGGGGCGAGTTCTTCGTGTGCGTGGATTCGGACACGTTCATTTTCCCGGGATCAATCCAGAAGCTGATGCAGGGGTTCTGGGACTGGTCGGTGGGGGGGGTGAGCGGGCATTGCGACGTGGAGAATGCGGGGGACAACCTGCTGACGAAGATGCAGGACGTGCGGTATTTCTTTTCGTACAAGGTGATGAAGGCGGCGGAGAGCGTGACGGGGACGGTGAGCTGCCTGCCGGGGTGTTTTTCGGCGTACCGGCGGGTGTGCGTGCTGCACGTGCTGGACGAGTGGCTGAACGCGAAGGTGATGGGGGAATACGGCAATTTCGGGGATGACCGGAGCCTGACGAACTACATTTTGAGGGACTACAAGATCCTGTACCACGACCAGGCGCTGGCGACGACGATCGCGCCGGACAGCTGGAAGCAGTATGTCCGGCAGCAGGCGCGCTGGAGCCGGTCGTACCTGCGGGAGATCGTGAAGGTGGGCCGGTGGATGTGGAAGAAGCATCGCGCATACTTCTGCAGCAGCTTTGGATCAGCCAGATCCAGCACATCCCTCATCGACGCTCCTCCCCAGACCTCCGTAGATTTACCCTCACTGGCCGAATGGATGGTCACCTTTTTCTCCACTTTGGGCAGAGCCTGGATATCATGTAAGGTCAACACCGCGATAACCTCTCCCTGGCTTTTAATGCCGATCATTCCCGATCTAATCGACTCCTGGGGACGATTCAGAAAAGCCAGAAACAGGATTCCGACTGCCAAAATTAAGAGAACAATTGCGATAACCCCATATATTTTTTTATTTTTATTCCTTTGTTGGCGAGCAATCTCACTCATTGCCGGCTCACCCCCCCTTTACGCAGTCGTTTTCCTTCCAGAGCTCCTCCTCCCGGGCTCTACTTCCCGAACTCAACTTCCTGGTCCTGCTTCCCAGGCTGATTGCCGGAGTCAAAATTAACTCCAATTTTATACTTGCGTAAAGCCTGTAAAACCTGCCAGGCCAGAATGCCCCCCAGACCTCCTGAAAAAGCAGCCGCACAGACTGATAACAGCAAGGGAAGCACCGGCAGCTGGAAGAAAATCAGATTTACTGTCAAAGTACCGGCCACGTTGGCCAGCATCCCCCCGATAAAACAACAAATCAGGCAGCAGGCCTTATGTCTGCCGATTAAGAAAAGCCCGGCGTCAACCGCCACGCCCGGCAACGTATAGCTCAGCAGGGACATTAGTCCGTGTGAACCGATTACCCCGGTCCCAATAACCATCAAAGCCTGTACCAGACCAATCAGGATCGCCGCACCATATTTACGGACCAGACCTAACCCCACTACCAGCCAGAACATGTAAAAGCCCCCGGCCAGCGAACCCCCTGGGATAAACAGGGGGCCGGTAATCAGGTGGGCC
>CAYODC010000270.1:0-3453 GCA_964402575.1 uncultured Verrucomicrobiota bacterium | reverse complement strand
GTCCAGAGTCTCCCGTCCCGGCATCCGCGCCGGAGGCGGGGACGGGGATCACGATCGGTTTCTCGATGGGGGGCGTTCGGATGGAGCGCTGGAAGAAGGACGAGCAGATCGTGATGGACCGGGCGCGGGCCCTGGGGGTGCAGGTGATCAGCCTGACGGCGGTGGAGAATCCGGATTTGCAGAACGTCCAGGCGGAGAACCTGCTGATCCAGGGGGTGGATGTGCTGCTGGTGCTGCCGCAGGACTCGGAGCAGGCGGCGCGGATCGTGGAGCTGGCCCACGAAGCGGGGGTGAAGGTGATTGCCTACGACCGGATCATCCGCAACTGTGCGCTGGACTATTATGTCACGTTCGACAACGAGAAGGTCGGGGAATACCAGGCGCAGGCGGTGATGGACGCGGTGGTGCCGGGGCAGCCGAGCCGGATCGCCTACATCGGGGGGTCGCCCGCCGACCACAATTCGGCGTTGCTGAAGCGCGGCGCCTGGCGGGTCCTGGCGCCGCGGGTGGAGCGCGGCGAGGTGGAGGTGGTGCTGGAGACCTTCACGAAGGACTGGAGCGCCCAGAACGCCTATCTCGATGTCAAGGCGTTCCTGGACGCGGGGGGGCGGGTGGATGGCGTGGTGGCGGCGAACGATGCGGTGGCCAGCGGCGTGATCCAGGCCCTGATGGAATACAACTGCCACGGAGTGCCGGTGTCCGGGCAGGACGCGGAGCTGGCGGCCTGCCAGCGGGTGGCGCGCGGGACGCAGACGGTCACGGTCTACAAGCCGCTGACCCAGCTGGGGGAGACGGCGGTGGAGATGGCGGTGCGGGTGGCGCGGGGCCAGCCCGTGGAAACGAACGCGTCGATCCACAACGGCCACCGCGAGGTGCCGGCGGTCTTCCTCGAATCGGTCCCGGTGGCGCGCACCAACCTGGCGGAGACGGTTGTGCGCGACGGATTCCACTCGTTCGAGGATGTGTTCGGCTACAAGCCCCTGGCGCCCTGACGCGGCCGACGGCCGCCCGACATGATCACCCACGGCATCCACAGCATCCGGACGAAGATCATCGCGTCGCTTGTCGCGGCGATCTTCGTGATGGGGCTGCTGGGGCTGCATGTCCTGCGCGCGCATGTGCGGGCGCTGCGATTCTATGACACGCAGATGAGCGGGATCATTTCCGAATACCGCCTGTCGAGCGCGACGGAGCGGCTGATTGCGGACTACAGCTCGTGCATCCAGAATCCGTTGAATGCGGAATACCGGGTGCGGTTCACGCAAAGCGAGGCCGAGGTCGAGGGGCTGCTGGAGCTGTTGAAGCCGCGGGCCGAGGGGCGGGAAGACAGTTCGCATTACGCGGGGCTGGACAACACGGTGCGGCATGTGCTGGGGCTTTGCCGGGAGGGGTTGCAGGCGCTGGACGCGCGGGATATCCGCCGGACCGAGAACATCTACCAGGAGCTGATCCGCAAGCAGCAGTTCGTGGTGGAGAACGCCTCGCGCCTGATTATCCGGGAAGTCGAACAGGCCTCCGCCCAGCAGGTCCTGCTGAAGCAGGCGACCAAGCGGAGCCTGGGGATGCTGGCGCTGGTCCTGGCGGCGGGGGTATCCGGGTGCCTGGTGTTTGCGCTGTCGGTGGCGCGGAAGCTGACGATGCCGTTGCGGCTGTTGACGGGGACCGCGCGGACCATTGCGTCGGGCGACATGAGCGCGGACGTGCCGGCGGCGCTGCGGACGCGGCCGGACGAAGCGGGATCGCTGGCGAACAGCTTCAGCCAGATGCTCGTGCACCTGCGCGCCACGCTGGACGATCTGCGCCGGGAAGTCGACGTGCGCCAGCGGGCGGAGCGCCGGGCCGAGGCGGCCAACGCGGCGAAATCGGAATTCATTGCGAACATGAGCCACGAGATCCGCACGCCGCTGAATGCCATCATTGGTTTCGCGGACCTGCTGGCGGCGGAGATTGCCGACGACCACCAGCGGCACCAGGCCGGGGTGATCGCGCGATCGGGCAAGGCGCTGCTGCGGCTGGTCAACGACATCCTGGACCTGTCGAAGGTGGAGGCGGGGCGGATGGAGATCAAGCCGGAGGCGGCGGATCCGGCGCGGTTGATGGAGGAGGTGCTGGCGATCTTCACGCAGCGCGCCGCGGAGAAGGGGCTGGAGCTGAGCCTGCACATCGATCCGGAGGTGCCGGGCGGGGTGATGGTGGACCAGCCGCGGCTGCGGCAGATCCTGGTGAATCTGATCGGCAACTCGCTGAAGTTCACGGATGAGGGGGGGGTCGGGGTGCGGGTGGCGTGCCGGGGGCGGGCGGAGGAGGCGGGGCGGCCTGGCGATTTCGGTGTCGGACACGGGCCGGGGGATTCCGGAGGAGTTCAAGCCGCTGCTGTTCGGGGCGTTCCAGCAGCCGACGGGGCAGGACCATGCGCGCTTTGGCGGCACGGGGCTGGGCTTGGCGATATCGCAGCGGCTGGCGAAGCTGATGAACGGGGCGATCACGGTGGAGAACAATCCAGCGGGGCGCGGGAGCGTATTCACCGTGACGCTGCGGGCGGTGCCGATGGTGGCGGCGCCGGGGGTTCCGGAGACGGGGCGGAAGGCGGCGGAGCGGATCGTGTTCCTCGATCCGCCGAAGGTTTTGGTTGCCGACGAGGTGGACAGCAGCCGGGAGCTGATCAAGTCGTACCTGGCCCCGTACGGCTTCGAGGTGGTCGAGGCGGCGGATGCCCGGCAGGCCCTGGACGCGATGGCGGAGGAGACGCCGGGCCTGGTGCTGACGGAGATCCAACTGCCGGGCATGGATCCGGCGCACTACGTCCGGCGCCTGCGCGCCGCGGCCGGATCGCGCGAGGGCGCGGACGGGACGGAGCTGGACGCGGTGCCGGTGCTGGCCGTGACGGCTTCGGTGCCGGGGACCCGCGCGCGGCGGGAGGAAACGGCTTTCGACGAAGTCCTGACGAAGCCGATGGTGAGGGAAGACTTGATCCGGGCCTTGGCGCGGTTCGTGCCGTATTCGGTGGTGGCCGTGGAATCCGCGCCGGAAGCGCCGGCGCCGGCGCCGAATCCGGCCGGTGGCGAGGACTGGCTGTCGGCGGTGCCGGAGGAGCTGACGATTGAGATGGGTGCCGTGCGCAAGAGCTTGCGCGTCCGCCAGGCCAAAACGCTGGGCGAGCAGTTGCAGGCGCTCGGGGCGGACCGGGGATTGCCGAGGCTGGAGGCGCTGGCGGGGGAGCTGATCCAGGCGGCGGAGTTGTTCCAGATCGGCCGCCTCAAGGGATTGCTGAACCGGTTGGAGGAGGGGATGAATCCGCCATGAAGTCCAGGGAATGTGCGCGAACCGGCGGTCGCCGGGGTTTTTCCATAGCATGGAAAAAATGTTGGGGATTTTTCCACGGCATGGAAAAAAATCCGGGATTTTTTCCACCGTATGGAAAAAAATTTCGGGATTTTTCCACGGTATGGAAAA
>CAYODC010000269.1:0-3463 GCA_964402575.1 uncultured Verrucomicrobiota bacterium | reverse complement strand
CGCATCCCCGAGGACATCTGGCGCGAAGTCGAGGTCGTCTATGTCGTCGACGACTGCAGCCTGGATGAAACCACGCGCGAAGCCCTCGCCTATCCCGATCCCCATGGCAAGCTCGTCGTCTTCCGCAACCGCACCAACCGCCGCTACGGCGGCAACCAGAAATTCGGCTACCAATACGCCATCGACCGCGGACTCGATGCCGTGGTCATGCTCCACGGCGACGGCCAATATGCCCCCGAAATGCTTCCCGACATGTTCCGACCCCTGGTGGACGGCCAGGCCGATGTCGTCATCGGCTCCCGCATGATCCACCGCCGCGACGCCCTCCAGGGCGGCATGCCCAAATACAAGTTCGTCGCCAACATCTTCCTGACCTGGGCGGAAAACCTCCTCAGCGGCCTGTCCATGTCCGAGTTCCATTCCGGCTTCCGCGGCTACTCCACCCGCTTCCTCAAACGAATCCCGCTGTGGGACAACAGCGACGAATGGCACTTCGACACCCATATCCTCTTCCAGGCCCGCCAGGCCGATGCGCCAATCCACGAATTCCCCATCCCCACCCGCTACGGCGACGAGACCTGCCATGTCAACGGCGTCGCCTACGGCCTCAACTGCCTCCTCAGCGCCCTCCTCTTCCGCCTCCACCGCTGGGGCCTCCTCCACCTCAACCGCTACGACATCGCCCCCCGCTCCCTCCTCGAATCCCGCAAACTCGACGACCCCTACTCCTCCCACTCCCTCATCCTCCGCCGCCTGCGCCGCTTGAACCTCCGCGACGCCCGCGTGCTCGACCTCGGCTTCGGCTGCGCCGCCATCGCCGCCGCCCTCCGCCAGGATGGCGCCCTCCTCGACGGCGTCGACCGCGACCCCCGCGCCGCCGAGGAATCCGGCCCGCTCTTCCGCCACGTCTTCTCGAACGACCTCAACCGCCTCGACGACATCCCCCTCGATGCCCCCTACGATATCGTCCTCGCCGCCGACCTGTTGCAGTTCCTCGTCGACCCCCCCGGATTCCTCTCGCGCCTCAAGCGCCACCTGGTCAAAGGCGGCCTGCTCGTCGTCTCCCTGCCCAACGTCGTCAACCTCCAAACCCGCCTGCGCATCCTCTTCGGCCACTTCCCCCTCCATCACCGCGGCATTCTCGAGGAACAGGCCCTCCATTTCTACACCCTCGCCAGCATGCGCCGCCTCCTGCAACGCGCCGGCTGGCGCGTCGAGGAAATGGATGTCACCTCCGTCCCCCTCACCCTCGCGTTCCCCTTCCTGCGCCGGCGCCGCTGGCGCCTTCCCCTTTGGTTCTGCCGCGGCCTCACCCTGGCGTTCAAGGGCTTGTTCGCCTACCAGGGCGTCCTGTTCTGCCGGAATCCCAACGAATCCGACCTGCTATGACCCCCTTCATCCAAGCCCAGGAACCCCTTCCCCGGGTGCCTTGGCGATGGGCCCCGCTGGTCCTCCTGCTGCTGGCCATCGCCATCCTGGCCATCACCTGGCCCTGGGCCACCCATTTCGCCAGCGCCACCCTCGACCACTGGGACCCGCCCTTCCACGCCTGGAAGCTCGAACTCGTCGCCCGCTCCATCCTCGCCGGCCACCTGCTGCCGCCCGACGGCAACACCAACATGTATTACCCCCATTCCGGCACCCTCTACTTCGAGGCCCTGCACTGGCCCCAGGCCTTGTTCGCCACCCCCCTGTTCCTCGCCGGCTTCGGCCCGATCCTGGCCTACCACGTGACCCTGGTCTTCTTCTGGGCCCTCTCCGGCCTGTGCTTCTGGATGCTGCTGCTGGCCCTCCGCGCGACGCGACGCGCCGCCCTGCTCGGCGCGCTGTTCTTCACCCTGATGCCCTACCGCATCAGCTACATCGTCGAATTCAACATGCAGCTCTGCTTCGGCCTGCCCCTGTTCTTCTTCTTCATGGTCCGTTTCTTCCAGCGCCCCTCCATCCGCTACGCCTGCGGCATGGCCCTCGCCTGGTGGCTCCAAGCCGCCAGCGAACTCTACCAGGCCGTCTTCCTGCTGCTGATTCTCCCGTTCCCGGCCGTCGCCCTGCTGGCGGCACACAGGCGGCTGCTCGGCTCCTTCCGCCGCTTCTGGCTGCCCGCCCTCTGCGCCGCCCTCCTCGGCGGCGCCCTCGTCGCCTTCTTCCTGGGCCCCTATCTCACCATGCTCCACGTCCACGCCGTCAACCGCAACCTGCTGGAAATCGCCTCCCACATCCTCGAACCCTTTTCCTACCTCCGCCCCGGCGGACGCTTCCATCTGCTGACCCCCTTCGACGCCCGCCAGGACGAAATGGTCGTCTATCCCACCCTCGCCCTGATCCTGCTGGCGGCGGCCCATCTCGTCTTCGACGCCCGCCGCCTCGCCCGCATCCGCGTTCCCCACTGGGTCTGGACCCTGCGAATTCTCCGCTGGACCACCCTGATCGCGTTCGCCTTTCTCAGCTTCTTCATCTACTACACCGGCATCTGGCGTCATTTGATGACCCTCTACTCCGTCCTCCCCTTCTTCGCCTGCGGGGCCGCCCTGCTCGTCCTCCTCCACCCCACCGCCCGCGACACCCCCACCCTGTTCGTCACCGGCCTCTTTGCCGCCGCCGTGTTCGCCTTCTTCTTGAGCATGGGCCCCCTGCTGATCATCCGCCACTCCGGATTCGCCGTCTTCAATCTGCTCTACGTCTGGATCTACAAGCATCTCACCGCGCTTCAGGGCTTCCGCGTCGTCTCCCGCTTCAGCATTTATGTCCTCATGTACATGGTCATCGCCGCCGCCCTCGCCTGGAGCCAGGTGGAACGCCGCGGACTCCGCCGCCCCGCCCGGCGCTGGCTCTGGATCGCCCCCCTGCTGCTGTTCATCCTGGAATCCATCCCCAAGGCCCCCCTCCGCCTCCGCCCGCTCGAAGCGCCCCTCTCCTCCCCGGTCCTCGATGCCCTGGACCGCCGGGAAACACCCTACGTGCTCGCCGTCGTCCCGATGGGCTTCCGCAGCCACGATTCCCGCCACATGCTCCAGATCGCCCGCACCGACCGCCTGTTCGTCTACGCCTGGGGCGGCGCCTACCCCACTTTCACCCAGCAGGTCCGCGATTCCCTCGCCCCCATCCATCCCCAACCCGCCCGTACCGCCCGCCTGCTCCGCCAACTCTGGCCCGAATGCCTCCTCCTCGAAGATAAACCCTTTGCCCTTGACCGCAAGCCCCCCATGATGACCCGCCCCGAGCTCAAGCAGTGGCGCCGGCACGACTACGCCGACCTCTTCGTCGAAGAAACCGAAATCCTCGCCGAAGACGACCGCTTCGTCCTGATGAAATTCAAGCCTGCCGCCGCCCCTGCCACCAAGCGTGCTTGCGGCACGCTAGGCGCCTACCTCAAAGCGTCCTTCAGAGATGATGCCACTCATGCCGACCTGTCGCTGCGCAGGAAGGAAGTCGTGACTCTTCATCGACTTAAGGTCGTTCACTA
>CAYODC010000268.1:2405-3472 GCA_964402575.1 uncultured Verrucomicrobiota bacterium | reverse complement strand
AGACGCTGGTGGCGGCGACGGAGACGGGGATGCCGATGAGCGAGCTGTACCCGCACCTGAAGGGGTTCTGCGACCTGCCGATCCTGAAGCCGGATGATCCGGCGGCGCAGGAGCCCGCGGACGTGGTGTTCTTTTCGACGCCGGACGGGGTGGGGATGGTGCAGGCCCCGGCCGAGCTGGCGAGGGGCGCGCGGGTGATCGATTACAGCGGGGATTTCCGCTTCAACAACACGGGGGACTATGCGGAATATGCGCGGCGGATCGGGCGGGATCCGGTGCACAAGGCGCCGGAGCTGCTGCCGCAGACGGTCTACGGGCTGCCCGAGCTGAACCGGAAGGCCTACCGGGCGGACCAGCGGCTGGTGGGGAATCCGGGCTGCTTCGCGATGAGCTGCCTGATCGGGCTGGCGCCGGCGGCGGCGGCGAAGCTGGTGGATTTCGGCAGCGTGATTTGCGACTGCAAGACGGGCGTATCGGGGGCGGGCAAGAAGGCGACGCCGGTCCATCATTATCCCGCGCGCTACGAAAACATGGGGGCCTACCGGCTGAGCGGCCACCAGCACGTGATGGAGGTGGAGCGGCTGCTGGGCGAACTGGCGGGAGAGCCGGTGCCGGTGACGTTCACGGCGCAGGTGGTTCCGGTGTGCCGCGGGATCCTGAGCTGCCTGTATGGAACCTTGCGCGACGGGATCGGCCTGGAGCAGGTGCGGGACGCCTACGCGGAGTTCCACCAGGGCAATCCGTTCGTGCGGCTGTTTGACGGCAAGGCCGCGATCGGCACGGCCCACGTGCGCGGCACGAATTTCTGCAACCTGACCGTGGATGTTGACGCGCGCACGCGGCGCCTGCGCGTGATTTCGCACATCGACAACCTGATGAAGGGGCAGGCCGGCAACGCGCTGCAGAACATGAACTTGATCTGCGGTCTTCCCGAAACCACCGGGCTTGACCACCCCGGCGCCTATCCGTAACGCAAACGCCAGAAGATAGATCCGCAGATGGCGGCCAGGCGTTCCGGGGGGGCTTGGCGCCGCGGCGGGTGGGTCCGGGGGCTGGAATTCAGGATG
>CAYODC010000268.1:0-2395 GCA_964402575.1 uncultured Verrucomicrobiota bacterium | reverse complement strand
TACATTGGCGCGGAACCCAACGAGGAGATTTTCCATGAACAAGCTCGCAGGGCTTTGGCTGGTGCTGCCGATGGCGGCGCTGGCCGGCGGCCCGCAAGTGACGATCTACAACGACGATTTCGCCGCGGTGAAAGAGGACCGGACGCTGACGCTGGGCGAAGGGGTGTCGGAAGTGCGCGTGACGGGCATGTCGCGTCATCTGGAGCCGGATTCCGTGATGCTGCGGGAGAAGGCGGAGGAACCGTTCGGGGTGCGGATCCTTGAACAGAGTTTCGTGAACGATCCGCTGACCGAAGGCCTGCTGCTGCACCAGATGGAGGGCCGGGAGGTGCGCTTCGAGGAGAAGCGCGAGGATGGGACGGTGTTGGAACACGTCGGCAAGCTGATCCGCAGCGGCTACCGGCCCGACGGCAGCCAGGAGCAGCCGATCGTCGAGGAAGCCGGGGCGGTGAGGTTTTCGCTGCCGGGGCAGCCGGTGTTCGAGGGGATCGATCCAAAGGCGTTCCTGCAGCCGTCGCTGGTGTGGCAGATAGCGGCGGCGAAGACCGGGGAATGCCCGGTGGAAGTGGCCTATCTGACGGGGGGAATGGGCTGGGAAGCCACCTACAACCTGGTGGCGCCCGCGGAGGGCAGCGACCGGTTCGACCTGACGGGGTGGATTTCGCTGCGGAACGACACGGGCAAGACATTCGAAGACGCGGAGGTCAAGCTCATTGCCGGCGATGTGCACAAGGAGCCGACGGTCGTGATGGGGGGGATTGGCCGGAAAGTGGCCTATGGGCTGGAAAGACCGGAGGCGGCGCTGCCCGAGGAGCGATCGTTCGACGAGTTCCATCTCTATACGCTACCGCGGCCGGTGCGGTTGAGGAACAGCGAGCTCAAGCAGGTGGAGTTTGTCCGGGCCACGGGGGTGAAGGGCCGCCGCACTTACGTCTATGAACCGCTGGCCGGGCTGCGCTACGGGGGCGGGCGGGTGGAGGATCCGGACTACGGGATCTCGGGCTTCAAGAAGGTGGGGGTGCGGATCGAGGTGGAGAACACGGAGACCAACGGGCTGGGCATGCCGCTGCCGAAGGGGCGCCTGCGGCTGTACCGGACGGATGCGGCGGACGGGCGGCGGGAGTTCACGGGGGAAAACGAGATCGACCACCTGCCGAAGAACGAGCAGCTGAAGCTGGACATGGGCTACGCCTTCGACCTGGTGGGGGAGCGGGTGCGGACGGATTTCCAGATCGACACGACGGCGAAGCGGATGACGGAATCGGTGGAGATCAAGCTGCGCAACCGCAAGGCGGTCCCGGTGGAGATCCGGGTGGTGGAGAAGATGACGCGGTGCGCCAACTGGAAGATCACGCTGCGCAGCCAGGCGTACGAGAAGATCGATGCGCAGACGGCGGAGTTCCGGGTGGCGGTGCCGGCGGACGACGAGGCGACCGTGAAGTACACGGCGCAGTATTGGTGGTAGGCGGTTTTTCCACGGTATGGAAAAAAGTTTTCCACGGTGTGGAAAAAAACGGAGAAAGTTTTCCATGGTGTGGAAAAAACGCGAAAATAATTTCCATGGAGTGGAAAAACGGGAGCAGGGCATGAACGGGACGAGAACAGCAAGTTGGGTGGCGTTGGCGGGGTGGCTGGTGGCGGCGGCGGCGTGGGGCGTGCCGGTGATCCAGCATGATCCGATCGAGGTGGCGGAGAAGGGGTCGGCGCTGGGGGTGCGGGCGTCGGTGCGGGATGCGGCGGCGCGGGTGGAGTCGGTCTCGCTGTTCTATGCGGCGTCGCGGGGGATGACGCCGTTCCGGGTGGCGATGTCGAGCTCGGGGGCGGGGATGTGGTATGCGACGATTCCGGGGCACATGATCGGGCCGGGGAGCCAGATGTTCTACTATCTCCAGGCGGAGAACGCCGACGGGGAGACGCGGGAGACGGACTGGCAGACGGTGCGGGTGGTGGAGGCGGGGATTGCGCCGGCGGAGATTCCGGCGGCGAGCGAAGTGGCGCGGCAGGCGCAGCGGGAGGCGGTGACGCCCCGGGCCGCGGCGGCGCCGGCGGCGCCGGCGCCGAAGGCCGGGAAGTCGAAATACCTGGTGCCGGCGGCGGTGATCGTGGGCGGGGCGGTGGCGGTGGGCGGGGCGTTTGCCATCGCCAACTACGACAGCGGCGGGGGGGGCGGAGGAAGGGATTCGGACGAGGTGCCCGACGGCAATTTCGGGGGCAACTACAACGTGTGCTTTGATCCGACGTCCATTTCCAATGAAACGGCGGCGACGGTGTGCGACACGGGGCTGGTGAACGTGTACGTGCAGGGCGGCAGAGTGGAGATCGTGGGGCTGTGGGGGGCGGAAGTGCTGACGACCTCGCTGAACGGGAAGACGTTTTCCGTGAACAAAAACGTTTC
>CAYODC010000267.1:0-3473 GCA_964402575.1 uncultured Verrucomicrobiota bacterium | reverse complement strand
CCCTTGTTCATGACGGCGATGCGGCTGGCCATGGAGAGGGCTTCGGGCTGGTTGTGGGTGACGTAGACGAAGGTGATGCCGGTCTTGGCCTGGAGATCGGCGAGTTCGTAGCGCATTTGTTCGCCGATTTTCTTGTCGAGGGCCGAGAGGGGTTCATCGAGCAGCAGCAGCTTGGGGCGGTTGACGAGGGCGCGGGCGAGGGCGACGCGCTGCTGCTGGCCGCCGGAGAGCTGGGAGGGCATGCGTTCGCCCAGGCCGGCGAGGCCGACGGTTTCGAGGGCGAGGGCGGTGCGTTCGGTGATTTCGGCGGGGGGGCGCTTGCGGACCTCGAGGCCGTAGGCGACGTTGCGGGCGACGGTGTAGTGGGGGAAGAGGGCGTAGTTCTGGAAGACGGTGTTGACATCGCGCCGGTAGGGGGGGAGGTCGGTGACGTCGACGCCGTCGAGGAGGATGCGGCCGCCGGAGGGTTTTTCGAAGCCGGCGATCATGCGCAGGAGGGTGGTTTTTCCGCAGCCGCTGGGGCCGAGCATGCAGAAGAATTCGCCGGGCTCGATCCGGAAGCTGACGTCCTGGACGGCGGGGGTGTCGCCGTAGCGTTTGGAGATGTGCTGGATTTCAAGCATGGGCGGCTCCGGGGAGGATCGGGGAACGGGATTGGGCAGGGAAAGGCATGCGGTCAAGATGGCCGGGGAGGGGATGGGGCCTTGCGACGGCGGCCGATGGCGTCGGCAGCGAGGAGGGCGTGGAGCACCTGTTCGGGGGTGATGGAGCCGGCTTCGTGATGGATACACTCGACGGGGTCGCAGGCTTTCTCGGCCACGCGCATCAGGTCGGTGCGGTCGACGTGGGGCAGTCCGAGGTCGGCGAGGGTGGTGGGGAGGCCGACGCTTTCGCAGAAGGCGAAGGCGGTGTCGGACTCGGCGGCGGGGGCGCCGGTGAGCTGGAGGCCGGCGAGGGTGCCGAAGGCGACCTTTTCGCCGTGGAAGAAGGCGTGGGTGGGTTCGAGGGCGGTGAGTCCGTTGTGGATGGAGTGGGCGGCGGCGAGGCCGCCGCTTTCAAAGCCGATGCCGCTGAGGAGGACGTTGGCTTCGACGATGCGGGAGAAGGCGGGGGTGACGGCGTGCTGTTCGCAGGCGAGTTTGGCGGGGAGGCCGAATTCCAGCAGCGTGTCGTAGCAGAGGCGGGCGAGGTGGAGGCCGGTCAGGGTGCTGAGTCCGCCGCAGGCGTTGGGGGAGCGGGTGGAGGCGCAGGAGCGGGCCTCGAACCAGGTGGCGAGGGCGTCGCCCATGCCGGCGACAAGGAAGCGGACGGGGGCGGCGGCGATGACGGATTCATCGACGAGCACGGCGGCGGGGCTGCGCTTTTGATAGTAGACGGAATCGAATTCGCCCTCTTCGGAGTAGAGGACGGCGCAGCCGCTGCATGGGGCGTCGGTGGAGGCGATGGTGGGGACGACGAGGACGGGGAGGCCGGCGCGGTCGGCGGCGATCTTGGCGGTATCGATGGTTTTGCCGCCGCCGACGGCGGCGAGGGTGTCGATGTGGTGCTGGGCTATGAGGTCAGCGAGGCGGGCCAGTTCCGATTCGCAGCATTCGCCGCGGAAGGTTTCGAGCCGGGGGGCGGCGCCGGGCCACTGGAGGCCGGCATCGGGGAGGACGTGGTTCCGGGCGGTGGGCGAGGCGAGGACGAGGCCGCGCTGGCCGAAGGCGGCCATCAAGGCGGGCAATTCGGCGAGGGTGCCGGCGCCCTGGAGGTATTGGCCGGGGAAGATGGCTTTTTTCATGGGAGGCTCTACTCTTGCGCGGGGGCGGGGGTTTTGCGGCGGACATGGAAGAGGACGGCGCCGCGGGATTGTTCTTCGGGGGTCAGTTCGCCGTTGCGGTCGGCGTCGAGGGCATCGAACCGCTCGGAGTGGAAGAGGGTGATTTCGTACTTGGACAGGAATCCGTTGCGGTCCTTGTCGAGGGTGTCGAAATGCGCGCGGTGAAAGGCCAGATAGTCGTCGGGGGAAAGCGAGTCGCCGCCATCGGGAATCATGCCGCCGGTCCAGGCATCGAGTTCATCGCCGGCGAGGCGTCCGTCGCCGTCGGCGTCGAGGGAGGAGAACAGGCGGTTGTGGAAGGCGAGATATTCCTCCAGGGAGATCTGGCCGTTCCCGTCGAGATCCTTGGATTGTGCGCGGTCGACGTGAAAAGCGATCAGTTCGTCCTGAGCAACGGTTCCGTCTTGATCGGCATCGGCCGAAGCGTAGCGGAGGGGTGACGGGATGTCGCCGGCCAGGGCCGGGAGGGAAAGGGCAACCAGGGCGGCGGCCGCGAGCAGGATAGGTCGGCGAGAGGTCGGGTTCATGCGTTTCTCCAAGATTCGGGAAGGTTGACGGCGGACGGACCAACGACATGAATCCGCCGCCGGCCATCTCCGGTTATTCTGGACGGAGAGTACAGAAATCGGAGGGGGGGGGCCAGAGATATTGCGGACATGATCGCAGATGGGGCTTATCTGCGATTAAGTAGTCGCCACTGAAATACACCATATCCCATTGCAATGCAGTTGACTATGGCGCACATAACCGTCATCATATTGCCAGAATTCCCGGAAGGAATGCGGAGAATCTTGCGAAATGATGACGCGCAACAAGACGTTGGAACCGCAGCAGGGCGACCTGTTCAAGGTGTTTCTGAAAGACATTGTTGATTTGAATCACCCTCTGGTCCGCTTGGCGGGGCAGGTGGATTGGAATCAATTCGAGGAGGCGTTGGCGCCGGCCTTCGCCGAGGAAGAAGGACGTCCGTCCGCCGACGTTCGTCTGGCCGTGGGCCTGATGTACCTCAAGTACGCGTTCGACCTGAGCGACGAGGACGTGGTCGCGGCGTGGGGGGAGAATCCCTATTGGCAATTCTTCACGGGCGGCACGTTCTTCGAGCACCGGCCGCCGATCGATCCATCCAGCCTGACGAACTGGCGAAAGCGCCTCGGCGAGGCGGGCGCCGAGCGGATGCTGGCGGAAACGTTGAAGACGGGGCTGAAGGCGAAGATGATCCGGCCGCAGGATCTGAAGAAGGTCAATGTGGACACCACGGTGCAGGAAAAGGAAATCCGGTTCCCGACCGATGCGCGGTTGTACCACCGTTCCTTGGAAGTTCTGGTGCGGCTGGCGAAGCGCAAGGGCCTCCGTTTGAGACAGACCTACGTTCGCGTGGCCAAGAGAAGCATGCTGAAGCTCGGAGGCTATGCCAAGGCCAAGCAGTTCAACCGGGCGAAACGGGAGACGAAGTTCCTGCGGGTGCGGCTGGGCCGCGTGTTGCGGGACTTCCAGGGCAAGGCACCGACCGAGGTCCTCCAAGAATGCCAAGTCTTGCTGGACCGGATCGAGCGCATCCATGTCCAGCAGCGGCACGACAAGCGCAAGGTCTATTCCGTGCATGCGCCGGAGGTGGAGTGCATTGCCAAGGGGAAAGTCCACAAACAATACG
>CAYODC010000266.1:0-3483 GCA_964402575.1 uncultured Verrucomicrobiota bacterium | reverse complement strand
GGTCCTGGCAGGTTTCGATCAAGAGGCCGTCCGCGCCGCCTTCGATCAGCCCGCCGATCTGCTCCTGGTAGCCACCGTACAGCTCGTCGAAGGCCACCTGACCCAGCGTCGCCAGCCGCGTCCCCGGCCCGACCGACCCCAGCACGAAGCGCGGTCGCCCGTCCCCCGCCGCCCGCTCGTCCGCCGCCCCGCGCGCAATCCGCGCCGCCGCCCGCGAAATCTCGCGCGCCTGGTCCGCCAGGCCGTACTCGCCCAGCGTCAGCGGCGACGACCCGAAGCTGTTGGTTTCCACTGCGTCGCTGCCCGCCGCGAAATACGCCAGGTGAATGTCGCGGATGATTTCCGGCGCCGACAGGTTCAGCCACTCGTTGCACCCCTCGTGGCCCCCCCACGCCGCCGCGCCGGGTTGACGCCCCTGGATCTGCGTGCCCATCGCCCCGTCCACCAGCAGCCGCCGGGTTTGCAAAAATTCCCTCAGTGTCATGCGCGTTCTTCTTTCCATTGATCGAATGCCCCACTCTACACGGATTTTCCCGCACCCTCAACGGGAAATCCTCCTGCCCGGAGACGGGCCGGGCCCAAACGCCCATCCGCACAAAACCATTGTTTTTCCCCCGCCGTTTGCGCATGATTCCTCCCCATGGACGAGCCCGAAAACACCCCGCAATCCAAGAAAACCATCCGGCTGACGCGCTCGGAAGCCTACGCCATGGGCCTGTCCCGCCCGAAGAAACCGGGATGGAAATTCGGCCTCGCCGGCCTCCTGCTGGCCCTTGTACTGGGCAGCGTGCTGTGGCTCTTCCAAGAGGCCTGGCTTCCCTTCTGGCTGGAGGCCATCGGCCAACCAGACGCCGGGGAAACCATGGACGCGACTCCTGCGGCGGCCGAGGCGCCGGCAGACCTCCCGGCTCCGCCCCCCCCCCCACCGCCGCCCCCCCCGGCCGAAACGCCAGGGACCGACCGTCCGCTCGACTTCCTCTCCGCGGCGCCGTGGGACCACCCCTCGTTCCAACAAGGCGTGCGCCGCTTCAACCAGTCCCTCGAGCAGTTCCGCCAGGCCCGGCGCAACCACGGTCCGGCCCCCCTCTTCCAGCAGGCCGAAGAGGGCACCGCTCAGGCCCGGCAATTGTTTGAAAGCCTGCGTGCCGAGGCTCCGCCCGCCGTCCCCCTGAACGACTATTCCGCGCAATGCCTGCGGCTGGCCTCCGAAATCCGCGCCGCGCGCCCATCGGCGGCTCCTCCCGTATCGGCCGCCTCGACGCCCCCGCCCAAACCCGCCGGCCTGACTTCGCAGGAACTGAAGCGCCATCCCCTCTACACCGAAGGCGCGCGCCTCTTCAACCAGACCTTGGAACAATTCAAGGCCTACCAGGCCCAGCCTTCCCGGAAAGAGCTGCTGCCGTCCACGGAGGAATCCGCCCGCCTGGCCGCCGGCAAGTTCGAGGAATTGAAACGGCAAATCCCGGAAACCCTGCATCCGGAAATCGACCGCTTGATCCATCAATGCTATGGCATTGTGTCCGCCTGCCGCGGAGAACAACTGAAAAACGGATCGGAGGCCTCCGCATCCCCTGCCGGCCGCGGCACCACAGGCCCTTCGCGCCGCCCTGCGCTCCCCGCCTATCGCCCGACGGATTGACCCCCGCCCTCCGGCGCCCCAGGACTACTGCCCGGCCGATTCCCCCCTTGCCGGCGAAACCTTCCGCACGCACACCACGTTGCCCTTGCCCCGGTATTCCAGCTGGTCGAAGAGGATCCTTCCCAGGAAAATCCCCCGGCCGCACGGCTTGCCTACGCCCTCGTCGTCGAGGGGACTCGGCACGTGGCGCCAATCGAATCCATCCCCCTCGTCGGTGATGATCCACTCGAAACAGTCGTTCTTGCGGTAGGTGAAATCCACCTTCACCCGCCGCGCGGCAATCCGGGCATCCGCCAGCCGCTGCGCGTGCAGCTGCCTCAGCCCGTCGGGCAGGTCCATGGCCTTTTCCTTTTCCTCCTGCGAAATCCCCAGGTTCCCGTGCTCGATCGCGTTGCAAATCAGCTCGTCCAGCCCCAGGGTGATGTCCATGCGTTCCTTCTCCGGAAGGGTCCGCCCCAGTTCGGCCACCAGGAACTGGGCCACGCGCGTGGTCTGCTCCAGCCGGTTGTCCACCTCCAGGTGCAGCGTGCGGCAGGTGATCATCCGCTCCAGCTCATTGGCCGCCACGCGCTCGGAAATGATCGCGGCATACTGGCGGAAGAGGTGGCGCAGCTGCTTTCCCGAAACCGGCTTGTGCAGGTAGTTGTTGGCCCCCAGTTGCAGGGCCCGTCCATCGACATCCTTGGAACGCTCGGACGTGATGGTGATCACGATGACTTCCTTGTCCTCCTCGCGAATTTCCTTCAGCAGCATGAATCCGCCCATTTCCGGCGTCTGCACGTCGGAAAGCACAATATCGGGCTTTTCCCGCTGATACAGCGCCAGGGCCTCCTTGCCGTCCGCCGCCTCCACGCATTGGCAGCCCGGAATCTCCGCGCCCATGGACACCAGATATTGCCTTGTCGCCGCATCGCCTTCCGCCACCAGTACCTTCATGGCTCGCCTCCGTTCATGCCGCCGATCCTTCCCGGCGCAACCCTAGATCCTCGTGCCCGGCGGAATCACCGCCTTCTTCGGAATCACGATGACCCCGTCCTGGATCGTGTACAAATCGGTGGCCGTGTTGTTGGGCTTGCCATCGGGAGTGATGTAGCACCCGTCGCCAATGCAGGCGTTCTTGTCGATGATCGCGTTGCGGATGAAGCAGTCGCGGCCGACCCCCATCGGAATCTGCCCCGCCGGCAATTCCTTGGCATCGTAGTAGTCGGCGCCCATCATGACCGTGTGCTCGATGACCGTTCCCTCGCCCACCTTGGCGCGAACCCCGATCAGCGAGCTCAGGATGCGGTGGCCCGAAATGATGCAGCCTTCGCTCAGCAGCGCACGGTTCAGGTCGCAGCAGTTGATCTTCGAAGGCGGCAGGTAGCGCATGTGCGTATAGAGCGGCGCGTTCACGTCGTACAGGTTGAATTGCGGCAGCGGATCGGTCAGCTCCATGTTCGCTTCCCAGAACGACCGGATGGTCCCGATGTCGCGCCAGTAGCCGTCGAACAGATAGCGGTACACCGCCCGGTGGTCGATGGCCGACGGAATGATGTTCTTTCCAAAATCCTTCTGGTCCCCTTCCAGCAGCTCCAGCAGGACCTTCGTGTTGAAGACATAGATGCCCATGCTGGCCAGATAGCGTTCCGGCCCGGGACCGGCTTCGCGCAGATCGTCGAGCTGCGGCGTGTCGCCGGGCTTTTCCACGAAACGCACGATGCGCCCCTGCGCATCGGCCTGCATGATCCCCAGCGCCCCCGCCTCCGACCGGGTCACCGGTTTCGTGCAGATCGTCACATCCGCGCGGTTCCTCAGGTGCTCCTCCATCACCCGGCGGAAATCCATCCGGTACAGCTGGTCGC
>CAYODC010000265.1:0-3498 GCA_964402575.1 uncultured Verrucomicrobiota bacterium | reverse complement strand
TTGTTTCGCCCGAGGAAATCACCGCCTATTTCTCCCCCATGCAGGCGGCCCTGACCGACGGCAGCCTCGAAGCCCTCGCCTCCCTGCAGCCCCGCGCCCGCCAAACCCTCGAAACCCTCCGCGCCAATCCCAGCACCCAAGGCTACGCCGACTGGCTCGAAGCCCGCATGGATTACTTTGAAATGGCCTCTGAAGTCCAACAGGCCATCCCCCCCCCCGCCGAGCCCCCCCCCTCCCCATCTGCCCGCCCTTCCCCTCCCCCCCATGTCGAAAACGCCCGCAACCGCTACGTCGAAAACAAGCAGGTCTGGCTCCGCAAGCTCGCCAACCGCCCTGCGCCCTCGTGCGCCGCCGCCCTCCTGCCCGACCTCAAACGCGCCTTTCTAGCCGAAGGCGTCCCCCCCCAGCTCGTCTGGCAGGCCGAGGCCGAATCCACCTTCAACCCCTCCGCCCGCAGCCCCGCCGGCGCCGTCGGCCTTTTCCAGTTCATGCCCGGAACCGCCCAGCAATTCGGCTTGCGCCTCTCCCCCGACGACGAACGCCTCGACGCCCTCAAAAACACCCGCGCCGCCGCCCAGTTCCTCAAACGCCTCCACCGCCGCTTCGGCAACTGGCCCCTCGCGTTCGCCGCCTACAACTGCGGCGAATACCGCGTCGCCAAACTCCTCGCCCAACGCCACGCCACCACCTTCGACGACATCCACGACCTGCTCCCCGCCGAAACCCGCATGTACGTCCCCAAAATCGCCGCCCTCGTCCAGCTCCGCGAAAAAACCGATGTCGACCGCCTCTAATCTGCCAAAAAAGCCATTTAGGGGTCGTTTAGGGGTCGGTCCTATAATTTATAAATATCCATCCATCCGCCCCTCAACGCTCCATCCACCCAAAGGAATCCAACCCATGAAAACCGCCTGCCTGCTCCTGTCGCTCGCCATCGCCTCGTTCGGCTGCTCCACCCCTTCCCCCCGCCATGCCGCCAGCCCCGCCGGCGTCAACACCACGATGTTCCAGTTCAGCCAGGCTACCGGAACCGCCGGCTGGGAAATCGAGGATGATCTCGTCATGGGCGGGCGCTCCCGGGGCCGTTTCATCGTGAACGAGGCGGGCAACGCCGTCTTTTCCGGCCGCATCTCCCTCTACAACGATGGCGGTTTCTCCTCCGTCCAATACGACCCCGCCCCCCTCGATGTCTCCGCCTACCGCAAAATTTGCCTAGGCATCAAAGGCGACGGCAAGCCCTACCAGCTCCGCGTCGACGCCGCGCCCAACGCCCCGCACTCCTACGCCGGCGACTTCCCCACCAGCGGCAACTGGCAAGTCGTCGAAATCCCGTTCTCCGATCTGCGCGCCATCCGCCATGGCGATCCCCTCGATCTCCCCCCCTTCCCCGGCCAAACCCTCGCGCGCATCCAGATTCTCTTCGGCCGGGGACAGGCCGAGACGTTCCAGCTCGAAATCGACCGCATCTGGCTCGCCCGATGACTCCCGCCCCCTCGCGCCCCGCCTTGCCTCCAACCCGCCAGCCGTGCTAGCCTTTCTCCGTGAATCCACCTGACGCGACGGCCCTGATCAAAGCGGCCAATGCCGGAGACGCCGAGGGCGTCCTGGGCCAGCTCGCCCTCGGCATCCCCGTCGACGCCCCCAACAAAACCGGCTGGACCGCGCTGATGTGCGTGGCCAATGGTGGCCATCTCGAACTGCTCCAAACCCTCGTCGAACGCGGCGCCAACGTCCATGCCCGGAATCTCAGCGGATGGACCCCGCTGATGTGGGCGACGCTCAAGGGATTCACCGAGATCGTCCGCTTCCTCGCCGATCACGGCGCCGAACTCGACACCCGCGGCGACGACGGCAATCCCCCCCTGCATCTGGCCGCCGCCAATGGACATCTGGACATCCTCCAGTTCCTCCTCGAACGCGGCGTGGCCGTCGATGCCCCCAACAAGAACGGCCAGCGCGCCCTGATGGCCGCCGCCCGGGCCGGCCACCTGCCGACGGTCCGGTTCCTGGTGGAGCACGGCGCCCACGTCAACGACAGCGGTGAGGAGGGCACTCCCCCCCTGTTGCTGGCGGCCCTCGGCGGCCATCGGGACCTCGTCCGCTACCTCGTGGACCAAGGCGCCCAGATCAACGCCACGAACAAAACCGGCCGCACCCCATTGATGGCCGCCGCCCAGCGCGGCGACCTCGAAACCGTCCGCCTCCTGCTCGATCACGGCGCCGACGCCAACGTCCGGAACCAATACGGCAAGTCCGCCGCTATCCTCGCCCTCAAGGACGGACATCCCGACGTGGCCGAATTCCTCCGGCAACACGGCGCCCTGGAGTAGGCGCCTTCCCTATCGCAGCAGAAAAAAGATCACCAACCCGATCACGGACATCACCGTGAGCCCCAGTTGGGTGTGATAGTTGTAGTCGGAACGGCGACGCGCCCGTTTCCGGTTGAGCACAAGACCCACGCCGCCGATGAGCCCCCCGGCCACCAGGACCGGAAGAACCTGGAACAAATCCGAAGAGCGGTCTCCCCTGGACTCGGCGGCGGCTTCGATCCCGAGCTTCTGGACCAGGACCTGGTCGCGATCCTTGCTGGCAAACCCAAAGAAAATCAGGAAATACAGAACCAGCAGGGGATACACCAGCACGGTGAGATAACGAAAAACCCGGGCCCACAAGTCGGGCTTTCGTTGGCGGCGATCGGTCATGCCGGACCGATGCGGCGCCGACGGCGCGGAAACAGCCACAGGATTCATCTGACTCTCCTCGTTGCCAGCCCGCCCGAAAAACCCTCCCGGTCACGGAACCGGAAAGCGATCGGTGAAGGCGATCACTTCGTCCCGGATCCTCGGCAGGAGCTTCTCGTTCGTACAGGCCGCCGCGATCTGGCCCACCCACACCGCGATCTGTTCCATCTCCTTTTCCTTCATCCCGCGCGTGGTCACCGCCGGGGTACCGAGCCGGATCCCGGAGGTCACGAACGGCTTCTGCTTGTCGAAGGGAATCGCGTTCTTGTTCACCGTGATCAGCGCCTGGTCCAGCGCCGTCGCCACGTCCTTGCCTGTCACCCCCAGCGGCGTCAGATCCGCCAGCATCAGGTGGTTGTCCGTCCCTCCCGACACGATGCGCAGCCCCGCCTTCTCCAGCTCGGCCGCCAGCGTCTGCGCATTGGCCACCACCTGCCGCGCATAATCCTTGAACGCCGGCTGCAGCGCCTCGAAGAAACAAACCGCCTTCGCCGCAATCACGTGCATCAGCGGCCCGCCCTGGATGCCCGGGAAGATCTGCTTGTCGATGTCCGCCGCAAAAGCCTCCTTGCACAGGATCAGCCCGCCGCGCGGCCCCCGCAACGTCTTGTGCGTCGTGGTCGTCACGAAATCGGCATAGGGCACCGGACTCGGGTGGAACCCCGCCGCCACCAGCCCCGCTATGTGCGCCATGTCCACCATCAACAGCGCCCCGACCGAGTCGGCGATGGCCCGCAGCCGCTTGAAATCGATGATC
>CAYODC010000264.1:226-3516 GCA_964402575.1 uncultured Verrucomicrobiota bacterium | reverse complement strand
GTACGAGAACTACATTCCGGAGCGGATGGAGGTGATTCCGCCGGGGGTGGACCTGGGGGCGTTCCATCCGCCGGCGGGGGAGGAGGCGCCGACGGAGCTGGAGCGGAGCATCCGGGGTTTCCTGCGCGAGCCGGACCGGCCGATGATCGTGGCGATGGCGCGGCCGGACGAGCGGAAGAACCTGGAGATGCTGGTGAAGGCGTACGGGGAGTCGCCGGCGCTGCAGCGGGAGGCGAACCTGGTGCTGGTGATGGGGTCGCGGGACGACATCCGGGCGATGCCATCGGGGCAGCGGGCGGTGCTGACGAACATCCTGACGATGATCGACGCGTATGATCTCTACGGGAAGGTGGCGTATCCGAAGCGGCACACGGCGGAGGAGGTGGCGCCGCTGTACCGGCGGGTGGCGCGGACGCGGGGGGTGTTCGTGAATCCGGCGTTGACGGAGCCGTTCGGGCTGACGCTGCTGGAGGCGGCGGCGAGCGGGGTGCCGATCGTGGCGACGCACGACGGGGGGCCGAGCGACATCGTGGCGAACTGCCAGAACGGGGTGCTGGTGGATCCGCTGGAGATGGCGGGGATCCAGAAGGCGATCCTGCATGTGCTGACGGAGCCGGGGGCGTGGGAGGAGTATTCACGGGCGGGGGTGGAGAACGTGCATGCGCACTATTCGTGGGGGCGGCACGTGGAGCGGTATTTGCGCGATGTCCGCGAGGTGCTGGCGGAAGTGCAGCCGCCGGCGCCGATCATCCGGGGTCGGCAGATGAGGCGGCTGGTGCAGATCGACCGGTTGATTCTGACGGACATCGACAACACGCTGACGGGGGACGACGAAGCGATGCAGGAGTTTTTCCGGTTGATTGCCGAAGCGCCGATGAACGTGGGGTTCGGCATTGCGACGGGGCGGAGGTACGAGGAAGTGCAGAAGATGCTCCGGGAGCTGAGCATTCCGCCGCCGGAGGTGTTGATCACGTCGGTGGGGACGGAAATCTACTATGGCAAGCATTGCACGATGGACAAGAGCTGGCAGAAGCACATCCGGTTCGGGTGGGATCCGGAGCGGGTGAGGGGGGTGCTGGATGGGCGGGAGGGGTTTTATCTGCAGCCGGAGCATGAGCAGTCGGCGTTCAAGGTGAGCTACCAGATTGATCCGGCGGTGGCGCCGAGGATCAACGGGATCAAGCGGCTGCTGCGCGAGGGGGGGGTGAGGGCGAAGGTGGTGTTGTCGCACAACATGTTCCTGGACGTGATCCCGACGCGGGCAGGCAGCGGGGTGAGCGTGCGGCACATCGCCTACAAGTGGAATTTCCCGTTGGAGCACATTCTGGTGGCGGGGGATTCGGGGAACGACGAAGGGATGCTGACGGTGAACGCGCTGGGGGTGGTGGTGGGCAACTACAGTCCGGAGCTGGAGAAGCTGCGGAACCTGCCGCGGATCTATTTTGCGGCGGGGCGGCATGCGGCGGGGATCCTGGAGGGGCTGCGCTACTACAACTTCCTGGACCGGATCGTGATCCCGAACGAGCGGGGGCCGGAGGCGGAGAAGGCGGACAACGGGGGAGCGGCGGACGGCGATGGCTGAGTTCGACGTGGCGTACGAGGCGGCGCGTTCGCTGCGCCGGATCCGGCCGCTGATTCTGCAGCGGGTGGAGGCGTCGTGCGCGTCGCGGTTCGGGACGGAGCGGTGGATCGAGACGATCGAGGCGCGGCTGGCGGAGCACTGGCCGCGATTGTTCGGGTTGCTGCACCGGCTGTACGGGCGGCACTATGATTTCTTCTACTATCTGACGAGCATCACGCTGACGGCGATCGACTGCTGGCTGGAGCGGCCGGACGACCTGTACGAGCTGGACCTGAGGCGCGAGAACGATCCGGGGTGGTATTCCTCGGAGCGGATGGTGGGCGGGTCGTTGTACGTGGATTTGTTCGCGGGGGACCTGGCGCGGCTGAGGGAGCGGATTCCGTATTTGCAGGAGCTGGGGCTGACGTATGTGCATTTGATGCCGTTGTTCGCGTCGCGGCCGGGCAACAGCGACGGGGGGTATGCGATCAGCGATTACCGGGCGGTGGATCCGCGGCTGGGGACGATCGAGGAGCTGCGGGCGCTGGCGGCGGACTTCCGGGGGGCGGGGATTTCGCTGGTGCTGGACTTCGTGTTCAACCACACGTCGGAGGACCACGTCTGGGCGCTGAAGGCCCAGGAGGGGGACCGGGAGTACATGGAGTACTACCATTTGCACGAGGACCGGACGTTGCCGGACCAGTACGAGCGGACGCTGCGGGAGATCTTCCCGACGGTGCGGCGGGGGAATTTCACGTGGCATGCGGGGATGCAGCGGTGGGTGTGGACCACGTTCAACAGTTTCCAGTGGGACTTGAACTATGCGAATCCGGAGGTCTTCCGGGCGATGGCGGCGGAGATCCTGTTTTTGGCGAACACGGGGGTGGAGATTTTGCGGCTGGACGCGGTGGCGTTCATCTGGAAGCAGATGGGGACGAGTTGCGAGAACCGGCCGGAGGCGCACCTGCTGATCCAGGCGTTCAACGCGCTGTGCCGGATCGCGGCGCCGGGGCTGGTGTTCAAGTCGGAGGCGATCGTGCATCCCGACGAGGTGGCGCGCTACATCGGGAGGGGGGAGTGTCCGCTGTCGTACAATCCGGCGCTGATGGCGCTGCTGTGGGAGAGCGCGGCGACGCGGGAGGTGCGGCTGCTGAAGCAGTCGCTCGGCCACCGTCACCGGCTGCCGGAAGGCACGGCCTGGGTCAACTATCTGCGCGGGCACGACGACATCGGCTGGGCGTTCGCCAACGACGACGCGGAGGCAGTCGGCATCCGGCCGGGCGACCACCGCGACTTTCTGAACCGCTTTTACACGGGCCGGTTCGCGGGGAGTTTCGCGGCGGGGGTGCCGTTCCAGCCCAACGAGGACACGGGGGACATGCGGATTTCGGGGACGGCGGCCTCGCTGGGGGGGATGGAGGTGGCGTTGCAGCGGCGCGAGGCGGCATGGGCCGAGATGGCGCTGGCGCGGCTGCGGATGCTGTACGGGGTGTTGTGCAGCATCGGGGGGATTCCGTTGATATTCCTTGGGGAAGAGTGGGCGGTGCTGAACGACTACGCGTATCTGGACGATCCGGAGAAGGCGGAGGACAGCCGATGGGTGCACCGTTTGCGGGCGGATTGGAAGGGATTCGAGGATGAAGTGCGGCGGGAGGGGACGTGGCGGCATCGCCATTACGAAGGGATGCGGGAGTTGTTCCGCGAACGGAAGCGGCATCCCGCGTTGCAG
>CAYODC010000264.1:0-216 GCA_964402575.1 uncultured Verrucomicrobiota bacterium | reverse complement strand
CCTGCCCGGGGAGAACGGGCATGTGCTGGGCTATCTGCGGGAAAACGGCAGCCATCGGTTGGCGGTGCTGGCGAGTTTTTCGGAACGGGAGCAGGTGGTGGATTTGCGCGGGTGGCGGGCCGAAGGGGTGGCGCACTACCTGAAGGATGTCTTCAGCGGGCGGGCGTATTCCACCGCGGGGATCGTGGAGTTGCCGCCCTATGCGCTGCTTTGGCT
>CAYODC010000263.1:0-3525 GCA_964402575.1 uncultured Verrucomicrobiota bacterium | reverse complement strand
CCACCGAACCCTGAGCCCTCCATGGCGGATGGAGGCCCCCCCCCCACACACACGGCTCGTCCTATGGCGCCAAACGCACCCTGACCCGCAAGGCGCGAGGTTCCGACTCCATCTCCACGCCCACCTGCGTCATGCCCACCGTCCCGTTTGTGGTTTCGATGAGAGATTGCCAGTCGCTCTCATTCATCCAGTCCGTAGCGCCTTCCACAGCATAGACTCGCCCGCTTGCCCCCCAATACGACAGCCGGACCTGGCCCGAATCCCGCTCGATTCCCGCAACCCGGAAATAGCTGGCCGCATTCGTCGGCTCGGTTTGCGCCACGAATTCCCCGCCGTTGGACTGGCCATCGCCATCGAAATCGGCACTCTCAGCCCCATTCGTCGCCACGGGATCCAACCCCGCCGCCACCGCCCACGTCTCGTAGGCAGTCAACCGCCTCGCCACGCGGAAACCAATATAGATTTCTGGCGTGGACGCCGGATAGGAGGCGCGGAAGGAACAGCGCAACGCAGAAGGATCATAATCGTAGATTTCCGGCCAATAATGCGTCCACCCCCCACCCCGGAAAACCCGATAGGAAAAGAAGGAAAGACTCTCATTGGTCGCGACAGGATCGGGCCAACCCGATTCTGCCCGCGAATACCAGTTCGTCACCATGTAGTCCAGGCACCATTCGTAGACATTCCCCCCCATGTCGTACAACCCATACCCATTCGCCATATCTTGTACTTGGCCATATCCCGCCCCTTGGCACCAGATGTTGGAATACCAGTTCGTCACCGCTTGATTCCCGTTGTAATACCCGACAGGAGTCGTCTTCACCGCCTCGCCCGACCACGGATGCTTGGGCTGGTTCACATGCAGGTAATTCGTGCCATCGATCGAAATCCGATACCGGAAATCAAGATGGTTGGCCTTGCGGGGATCCACGCTGTAGAGATAAAGATTCGTGCCTTGTTCGGCATCGTTCGGCCACGGAAAATGCGTGCCCGGCGTTCCTCCCCGGCAGGCCTTCTCCCACTCCGCTTCCGTCGGCAATCGAAACCCGCTCGACGAAATGTCTGTCACCCAGGAATTGAAATCCACGGCCCGGGAAAGACCCGCCCGATCGCTGAGATAGTTGCAATAGGCCAACGCACCGTACCACGTTACATAATAGCACGGGAAAGCGCCCTTCCCGGCGGCAACCGAAAACACGCCATTGGTGAAATAAACCTGGCTCTTCGCCAGATTCATATAGACCAGCCGCTGCTCATTCGTGCCTTCCGCATTCACGGCACACCAAACATTGCTGCCCAGGTTCGTCATCGTCACCAGGCCGGCCTCGTGCGCCCATTGCAAAACATCCGCCCATTCCTCATTGGTCACTTCATATTTCCCGATCAGGAAGGGGCTCACAAACACCTCGTGCAGGGGCAGTTCGCTGGCGTATCCTTCCAGACCGGAAGCCGCCAGGTTCGTGAATGAATTCCCCATCGCGAAATCCCCCCCCGGAATCCGAACCAGCATGGCCACAGGTTGTCCTTCGGTCCTCGCCTGCGGGACCACCCGGCCAGCCTCCTCGGCAACGAAAACCGTACTGCTTGGGGCGTGGGCCGCCATTTGCCCGGAAGCCAACCGAGCAAACCCGGACAACACCCCGATCCCGCATAGAATGGACAGAATCTCGTTTCTCATGGCACCACATCTAGATCGGTCTTCGTTTGCCTTTCGCGAAAAAGTTACCACACGTCTGCACAAAACCAACTTGGCAACGCCTGCATCCCGGTTCAAGTCCAATAGCACCGCCCACCATCAAGCCATGAAAAAAGGACGGCCCTTCAGCCGTCCTTTTCCCCTTTCGCCTGAAGCGAAATTACTTGCTCATCTTGCGACGCAGCACCATCGCCAAGGCGCCGAGACCCAACAGGCTCATCGTCGCCGGCTCGGGAATCGCCGTCGTCTCAAAGGTCGCGTTGTAGTTCGCGCTGGCGTTGCTGTCGTAGAGGTTGCCATCAGGAGCAGCGCCGATATCCGTCGAAGGCTTGGAGAAGTAAATCGCCAAGGTGTGCTCGCCCGCGCTCAACCCATCGGCCACATCTTCGCCCGTAAGGGTATGGAACCAGTTGTTATTGGACGCGTAATCGAACCAATCCAACTGGATCGGCGCAAAAGATCCGCTGTCGATGCTATAGTTCATGAAGGCGGGATTGGCCATTCCATCAGCGTCGCCAAACGACTGAATCTCGCCACCGATGACCAGCGAACTCACAATGCCGAAATCCTGGCCATTGAACGCCCCGGCGGCTTGCCCGGTTCCGCTGGCATCGTACCAAGTCTGGCCCGCGCCATCGACATCCGCCCAAATGTAGCTGTTGCCCATCCAGGTCGCCGCCTGGCCAAAGGCGCAAGCCGCCATCGCTACCGCCACCGCAAACACGAGAAACTTCTTCATTCGTCGTTCTCCTTATTCCTTTTTCTAAATCAAAACCTACCCTCAACTATGGCGATACTAGGAGACCGGCAAGGGCAGGTCAACCGGTTTTGTGTTAATTTTTCCTAACGATACCGGCCACCCGTCCGCTCCGCCTAGCGGATCTTGTTCGCGGCGCGGCGGGCCTTGATGATCTGCTCGGTCAGGAAGAACGGAACCGCTTCGTAGTGTTCGAATTGCATCGAGAAACCCGCGCGGCCTTGCGTCATGCTGCGCAGGGCGGTGGCATACCCGAACATTTCGCCCAGCGGCACCATGCCGCGGATCAGCTTCTGCGAGGCCTTGTCTTCCATCGTCTCGATCCGTCCCCGCCGCTGGCAAACGCTGCCCGTGGCCGCGCCCATGTATTCCTCCGGCGTGGTCACCTCGACCGACATCACCGGCTCGAGAATGATCGGGCTCGACTTCATGAACAATTCCTTGAACCCGGCCCGGCCGGCTTCCTGGAACGCGAAGTCGGAGGAATCCACCTCGTGGTAGGATCCGTCCGTCAGCACCACGCGCAGGTCCACGATGGGATAGCCCGCGTAGGGCCCGCTCAGCATCGCCTTCACCACGCCCTTCTGCACCGACGGAATGAAGTTGGCCGGAATGCGCCCGCCGACCACCGCATTGACGAACTCGAAGCCTTCGCCGGCCTTCAGCGGCTCCAGCCGCAGGCACACGTGGGCATATTGGCCGCGCCCGCCGCTTTGCTTGACGTGCTTGTACTGGCCCTCGACCATCTGCGTGGCCGCCTCGCGGTAGGCCACCTCGGGCCGCCCCACCTTCGCCGCCACGTTGAATTCCCGCTTCAGGCGGTCCACGATGATCTCCAGATGCAGCTCGCCCATCCCCGAAATGATCGTTTCGCCCGTCTCGTGGTCGAACCCCACCGTGAACGTCGGGTCCTCGTCCGCCAGCTTGTACAGCGCGGCCGAGAGCTTCTCGTTGTCCGCCGTGGTCTCCGGCGCGATCGAAATCGACACCACCGGCGCCGGAAACTCGATCGACGTGAGCTGGATCGGATGGTCCTCGGCGCAGATCGTGTCGCCCGTGCGCGTGTGCGCCA
>CAYODC010000262.1:0-3533 GCA_964402575.1 uncultured Verrucomicrobiota bacterium | reverse complement strand
TCGTGGCGATGGTGATCAATCCGGCGATCTGCTCGGTGTTCATCCAGGCGCGGCCGCGGGACGCGAAGGAGAAGGCGCATTGGTTCGTGGCGGCCTACGAGCGGGTGCTCCGGGCGGCGCTGCGCCACCGCGTGCCGGTGCTGCTGCTGGGGTTCGCGTTCCTGATCCTGAGCGTGCAGGTCTACGCCCGGTACGGGAACGGCGTCGAGCTCTTCCCCGAGGTGGAGCCGCGCAACGCGACGGTTTCCGTGAAGTTCCCGCAGGGCACGAGCATCGAACGGACGGACGCGACGCTGCGGGCGATCGAAACCAAGCTGCCGGGCTATCCGGACGTCAAATTCTTCCTGACGACGGTCGGCGCGCAGAGCGCGATGGCCATGGGCGGCGGCGTGGGCGCGACGCACCAGGGCAGCATCTACGTCGAATTCCGGGAGGCGGCGGAGCGCCAGACCAATTCCCTGGCCCTGATCGATGCCCTGCGCAAGGACGTGGGCGTGGTGCCCGGCGCGGAGGCGACGGTCGAGCGCGAAGAGGAGGGCCCGCCGACGGGCGCGCCGGTGTCCATCGAGATTTCGGGCGACGACTTCGAGACGCTGGAACAGTACGCGGCGGACGTCATCCGCGCGATCGAGACGGTGCCGGGGCTGGTGGACCTGAAGACGGACCTGGAGAAGGCGCTGCCGGAAATCCAGTTCCACGTGGACCGGAACCGCGCGGCGCTGCTGGGGCTGGACACCGCCGAGATCGGCCGATTCCTGCGCATGGCGATCTACGGCGCGGAAAGCAGCCAGTTCCGGGCCGACGAGGACGAGTTCGACATCACCCTGCGCCTGCCGGAGGGGCAGCGCAACACGATGAACCTGCTCGAACAGACCTTCATCCCGACGGCGACCGGCGCGGCGGTGCCGCTGTCGTCGCTGGGCGCGCTGGAATACGTGGGCGGGCGCGGGGCGATCCAGCGCAAGCAGCAGAAGCGCGTGGTGACCATCACCGGCAACAACCAGGACCGCGGCGTGGACAAGATTTTGGCCGACGTGCGCCCGCGGGTGGCGCAGATCCCGCTGCCGCGGGGCTACGCCATCGAGTACACGGGCGACACGCAGGAAATGCGCGAGTCGGGGATTTTCCTGATGAAGGCGTTCGGCATCGCCTCGGGCTTGATCCTGGTGATTCTCGTGATCCAGTTCAATTCCGTGCTGCTGCCCGGAATCATCTTCTTCTCCGTGATCCTCTCGATGATCGGCGTGATGTGGGGCCTGCTGGCGTTCGGGATGCGCTTCGGGGTGATCATGACGGGGGTGGGGGTGATCAGCCTGGCGGGCATCGTGGTGAACAACGCGATCGTGCTGATCGACTGCGCGCTGCAGCGGAAGGCGGCCGGCCTGGACGCCCGCGAGGCGATCGTGGCGGCGGGCCGGCTGCGCCTGCGGCCGGTGCTGCTGACGGCGACGACGACGGTGCTGGGGCTGATTCCGATGGTGGCGGGCTGGAGCCTGGACGTCCACCATTGGCCGCCGAAATTCGTCGCGGGCGCGGAATCGAGCGCGTGGTGGGCGCCGATGGCCGTGGCGGTGCTGTTCGGCCTGACGGTGGCGACGGTCCTGACGCTGGTGCTGGTGCCGGCGATGTTCAGCATTTCCGAGAGCGTGGCCGAGGTGTTGCGGAAGCGGTTCGTGCCGGTGGATCCGGCCGATCCGGAGGCGGGCCGGGCCGAATCCCGTTAGCATCGAAGGCGGGCGGGGGGAATGCGGTTTACAGGGTGGGGGGGCGTGTCGTAGATTGTGGGTTCAGTTAAAACCGCCCGGCGGGGCGGCGACAACCCAGGAGCGAGCAATGAAGAGTTTCCGGTTCGGAACATGGCTGATGTGGGGCATGGTAGTGCTGCTGGCGGGGTGCGGCAAGAAGGATGGAACGCGGGTTCTGGTGATGGGCACGAATGCGGAGTTTCCGCCGTTCGAGACGCGCGGCGGGGCGGACGGGACGGAGGTGGTGGGGTTCGACGTGGAGGTGGCGCGGGCGATCGCGGCGAAGGTGGGGCTGCCGCTGAGGATCGAGGACATGAAGTTCGACAGCCTGCTGCCGGCGCTGAACGCGGGCAAGGTGGACCTGGTGCTGGCGGGGATGACGATCACGGAAGAGCGGGCGCGGAACGTGGATTTTTCGGAGCCGTACTACAAGGCGACGCAGGTGGTGCTGGTGCGGGCGGACAGCGCGGCGCCGGAGTCGACGGAGGCGCTGAAGGGGCAGGCGATCGCGGTGCAGTTGGGGACGACGGGGGACGGGGTGGCGGCGGAGATCACGGGGCAGGAGAATGTGCGGCAGTTCACGTCGGCAATGGATGCGGTGGTGGAGCTGATGAACCGCAAGGTGGACGCGGTGATCATCGACGAGCAGCCGGCGCTGCAGTTTGTGAAGAAGAATCCGGGGCTGGTGCTGGTGCGGCTGGCGTTCGACGACGAGTTCTACGGGGTGGCGGTGAAGAAGGGCAACGCGGAGCTGCGAGCGAAGGTGAACGAGGCGCTGGCGGAGATCACGGCGGACGGGCGCTACGAGCAGTTCGTGAACCAGTGGATGGTGGCGGCCGGCGGGGACGCCGGGGCGGCGGCGGAATAAGGGGCGGGGCGCGCGATGTGGTGGGCCCGGATCCGGCAGTGCCTGCTTGAGCCGCTTCCGAACGGGCTGCCGCCCGGCTGGAAGATGCTGCTGAACGGGCTGGGCTATACGCTGATGATCACCGTGCTGGCGGTGGGGCTGGGGGTGGTGCTGGGGACCGGGATCGGCATGCTGCGGCTGTCGAAGAGCGCGTGGCTGCGCTGGCCGGCGCGGGTTTACACGGACCTGATCCGGGGAACGCCGGTGCTGGTGCAGTTGTTCATCATCAACTTCATCGTGTTTGCGAGCGTGCAGGCGGACAAGTGGCTGGTGGCGGTGATCGCGTTCGGGCTGAATTCGGCGGCGTATGTGTCGGAGATCATCCGGGCGGGGATCCAGAGCGTGAATCCGGGGCAGATGGATGCGGCGCGGTCGCTGGGGATGCCGGGGGGGATGGCGATGAAGGAGATCATCCTGCCGCAGGCGTTCCGCAACATTTTGCCGGCGCTGGGCAACGAGTTCGTGGTGCTGCTGAAGGAGACGAGCGTGGTGGGGTTCATCGGGGGGATGGACCTGATGCGGATGGGGGACATCATCCGGAGCAAGACGTACGAGGCGTACGTGCCGCTGCTGTCGGTGGCGGCGGTGTACCTGGTGATGACGCTGGGGATTTCGGCGCTGCTGCAGCGGTGGGAGCGGAGCCTGAACTGGGGGCGGGCGAAATGAGCGCGGCGGCGGCGGCGGGCCCGGCGGCAGGGCCGATGGTGCGGATCGAGGACCTGCACAAGAAGTACGGGCACCACGAGGTGCTGCGGGGAATTTCGCTGGAGGTGGCGCCGCGGGAGGTGCTGAGCATCCTAGGGCCGTCGGGTTCGGGCAAGTCGACGCTGCTGCATTGCATCAACCGGCTGCAGACGGCGCACCGGGGGCACATCTGGATC
>CAYODC010000261.1:0-3546 GCA_964402575.1 uncultured Verrucomicrobiota bacterium | reverse complement strand
GCCGGGGGGATGGATCTGGAAGGCATGGATTCCGGTTTCGGGACCCAGGGCGGGGCCGTCTATACCCTTCCGTTCCGGTGGCCGGTGGATGTGGCGTTGCGGGTGACCGCGGGCTGGGGTTTTGCCGATTCGGGGCACGGGAAGGAAGTGGAGCTGACCACGGTCAACGGGGGGGTCTTGATCAGCAAGCTGCAGGAGAATTTCCTGACGCCGTACGGATTCATCGGCGCCAACCGGCTGGACAGCGAGGTCCGGCCGGGGCGGGGGGCATCGGCGGTCCGGACCGACATGATGGACCTGATGCTGGCGGGGGGGATTGCGGCGACGCCCGGAGACGTGCTGACGGTATATCTCGAGGCGGTGTATCTCGACACGACGGAATGGATCGAAGATGTGTTTTTTTCGGCGGGGGTCCGCTGGGTGTTTTGAGCCGCGGTTCCGTCGGCGTTCCGCAAGGGAGGAAACACCGTGCGCAAGGGGGGAGTCGCCGGGGGGCTGCGGAGAGGGCAGAATGCGCGGCATGAAAAGAAACATTCCGGCCGCGGCGTTTTCACGAAAATCTAACTGGTCTAGGAAGGGGAGGATGTGATCTAGTACCCCCCCTTCAAGTCGCGACCGGCTGGCCGCGGCTTTTTGTCGGCATGAATATGAAAACACTACATTGGATTGGAATCGGATTGTTGGCGGCGGTTGCCGCCGCCTGGGGAGAAGACGTGGCGTCGGATGTGCCGGTGTACACCCTGGAAGACTGCGTGGCGATGGGATTGCGCGAGGCGGCGGCGGCGCGGAACGCCGAGCGCGATGCGCAGATTGCGGCGGCGCGGATCGGGCAGGTGCGGGCGCAACTGCTGCCGGACCTGAAGGCCCGGGGGGGCTATACGCGGCTGGAGGAGGTGCCGGAGTACGAGAGCGACGGGGAGATGGTGCAGACGGGGCGCGAGGACAACTATGCGGCAGGGGTCGAGGTCAGCCAGTTGCTGTACTCGGGCGGGTCGGTGGGGGCGGCGCTGAAGGCGGCGAAACTGTACCGGGAGATTGCGCAGACGCGGATCCGGCAGACGGAGAACGAGCTGGTGCGCGACATCCAGATCGGATTCAACGGGATCCTGCTGGCGGACGAGCAGGTGAAAGTCCAGGAAGCTTCGCTGGCTCAGCTGGAAGACCTGCTGAAGCAGGCGGAAGCGCGGCATCGGCAGGCCACGGCTTCGGAATTCGACGTTTTGACGGCGCGGGTGAAGGTGGCCAACGAGCGGCCGGTGCTGATCCTGGCGCGCAAGCGCGCGGAACTGGCGCGGGCGGCGTTCCGGAGCCTGGTCCATCTGGAGCCGGAGGAATTTGCGTTGGCGGGAGAACTGGCGTTTGTGGCGTCGGAACGGACGTTGGCGGAGTGGCAGGAACTGGGCTTGGATCAGCGGCCGGAACTGCTGGAGCTGCGGCATTTCCTCGGGATGCGGCAGGCGGACATCCGGTCGGAGCAGGGCGGCTATCTTCCCCAGATCCGGGCTTTTGCGAACTACGAGGGGGCGAATCCGGAGAGCGGCTCGGCGCGCGACGAGTGGGAATGGGGCTGGACGGCCGGGGTGACGGCACAGTGGGATTTGTTCGATGGCGCGCTGCGCCGCAACCGGATTGCGGAGAAACGGCTGGAGCTGGAGAACGCGCGCGAGACGCTGGCCGACACCGAGCGCCAGGTGCGGTTGGAGATCCAGACCCACTACCTGGATCTGCAGCAGGCGGAGGAGACGGTGGCGGCGAGCGCCGAGACGGTGGCGCTGGCGGAGAAGAGCCTGGACATCGCCCGGACGCGGTATGAAAACGGATTGGCGACGTCATTAGACTATACGGATGCGAATCTCGCCTTGAACGTGGCGCGGGTGACGCGGCTGCTGGCGCTGCACGAGCACATGAATGCGCGGGCCCGCCTGCGCGTGGCCAGCGGCGAAGGTTGGGACCAGGAGGCAATGCCATGAGTGCGGCGGAAACGAAACGGAAATGGATGGGATCCCTCGGCGCCTGGGGGGGCTTGGGCATCGTGGTGGCGGGGATCGTGTTTTTTGCGGCGAACCGCAAGCCGCCGGAGAAAGCGGCGGCGGAGGAAGAAAAGCCGATGGCGGTCCGGACGATCGAGATCGAGCCGCGGCGGATCAGTGATCTGCTGCGGTTTCCGGCGCGGATCGAACCGCTACAGGAGGCGAACCTGGGGGCGGAGCGGGCGGGGCGGGTGGTGGAGCTTGTCGCCGACAAGGGGCAGGCGGTCGCGGAAGGGCAGGTGCTGTTGCGGGTGGACGGGCGGCTGTGGGATGCGGCGCGGCGGCGGGCGGAGATCGAGGCCCGGGACGCGGCGCGCGACCTGAAGCGCTGGAAGGAGCTGGAAAAGACCGGGGCGGTGTCGGCCAGCGACTACGAAGCCATCCTGCGGCGGCAGGAGTCGGCGGAGATCGCGCTGGAAGAGGCGGCGACGATGCTGTCGCAGTGCGAAGTGCGCAGTCCGTTCGCGGGGGTGATCGTGGACCGGCTGGTAGAGGTGGGCGATTACGCCAACGAGGGGCAGGCGGTGTTCCGGCTGATCCGGCTGGACCGGGTGAAGGTGGTGTTCGACGTTCCGGAGCGGGAAATCGGTGCGGTGCAGGACGGGCAGCGGAAGGCCTTCACGCTGGCGGTGCTGCCGGGACGGGAGTTCGAGGGCGAGGTATCGTTTGTTTCCAGCCAGGCCGACCGGGCGAGCAACTCGTTCCGGGCGGAGCTGGAAGCCGGCAACGGGGATGGCGCGCTGAAAGCGGGGATGATTGCGCAGGTGGTGCTGGCGCGGCGGGAGCGCGCAGGGGCGCTGCTGGTGCCGCTGGCCGCGGTGGTGCCGCGGAAGGGCGAGCATTTCGTGTTTGCGGCGGTGGATGGCCGGGCCGTGCGCAAGCGCGTGCAGATTTCAGCCTGGACCGGGTCCGAGGCCGTGCTGGAATCCGGCGTGGCGGCGGGCGACCGCATCGTGGTCGAAGGCCACCGCGGGCTGCAGGACGGGATGAAAGTGGTGGACAGCGCCGAACCGGCGGGGGAACCCGTGGCGGCGCCGGCGCTGGAGGCAGCGCCGGAGACGGCGGAATAGGGCGGACGAAAGCGGGCGATCCATGATTCTTTCGAACTATGCCATTAAATTCCGCGTGGCGGTGCTGGTGTTCGTCTTCGTGCTGGCGATCACCGGGACGGTCAGCTATCTGACGCTGCCGCGCGAGGGGGCGCCGGACATCACCATTCCGTACGTATTCGTGACGGCCGTCTACGAGGGGACGGCGCCCGAGGAGATGGAGAAGCTCGTCACGGTCCAGATCGAAAAGCAGCTCAACGACGTGGAAGGGATCAAGGAGATCCGGTCGACGTCGGCGGAGAATGTCTCGAGCATCGTGGTGGAATTCATGGCGGGGGAGGACATCGAGCAGGCGAAGCAGCGGGTGAAGGACAAGGTGGATCTGGCGAAGCCGGACCTGCCGCCGGACCTGGACGAGCCGGTGGTGGACGCCTTCAACTTCAGTTCGGACTATCCGGTCTACATCT
>CAYODC010000260.1:0-3547 GCA_964402575.1 uncultured Verrucomicrobiota bacterium | reverse complement strand
GCCCCCCCCCTCATTCCGGCCCCTCCCCCTCGATCCGCCTCCCCAGCACCACGCAGTTGAACAGCGCCCGCCCCACCTGGTCCCGCGTCAGAAACTCGTTGCTCCCCGCCGCCTCGTTCATCGACACCACCGTCTGCTTCAGGATGTCGTACGTCCGGATCGAAAGCGCCTGGTGCGCCCACATCGCCGGATTCTCCAACTCCAAATCCGACGCAAACCGGACCAAAATCTTCCGCGTTTCCAAAAACACCCACAGCTCGTTCGCCACTGGCGACAGCGGCGCCACGTGGATCACCCGCTCCCGCGGCCGGGTGTCCGCCGGATCGAGGTGATAATACTCCCGCACCGCCAGCCGCAGCCGCTCCCGCATCGCCTCGTCCGGATACCGCGCCTCCGCCCGCTTCCGGTGCAGCTCCTCCCGCATCTTCTGGTAATCCAGCCGGATGACCGCCGCCCCCGGCGGCGGCTCCGCCGGCACCGGCTCCCGCGACACGTTGACCATGCGGAACCCCGGACTCTTCACCTCGACCCCCAGGTCTTCGATCGCGTAGTCCGCCTTCTTCACCTTCACGCCAATGCCCATCTGCGGCAGGACAATCTCCGCCCATTCGCTCCGGTCCCCTTCGTCCCGCCCCACCTCCAGCCGCCGCACCCAGAACACCAGATCCGTCGCCTCGGCCTCCCGCTCCACGTCCCGCTCGTCCATGTACCAGCGGTAGAGATGCTGCGTCACCTCGGCCAGATACTCCGGCCCTGCCACCTCCGCCGGCGGCCCCGACACCTCGGCCTGCACTCCGGCGACCGCCACCCAGGCGCATCCCATCCAACACAACAGCCTTTTCATTGCGGATCCTTTCGCAAGGTGTAAAACCGGTTGCCGCCCAGCACGCCCTGCTGCGCATCGGGTATTTTCACGAAGTTGCCCCCCGGATGGTAGTAGTCCATCCCCGTCATCCACGAATAGGCCCGCCCCGTCACCGGAATCCGGTTCACCACCGTCAGCCCCGCAAACCGGTCCGCCCCCTGGATGCCTTCCTTCAAATAGACGCTCGCCAGCCCCTGCGCATAGAGCAGCAAACTCGCGAACCGCCCCGGCTTCCCCCCGCTGTTGGCGATCCGCAGCAAGTTCTGGATCCGCGCCTCCACCCGCGCCTCCGCCACCGGCTTCCCGTCCGCCCCCTTCGAAAACCCTTCGCACTGCCCCTTCGCCGTGATCACGTCGAGAATGTTCTGCGTCCGGACCGACGCGATCTCCTCCTGCCGGTAGCCCGGCGGTATGTGGTTCATCCGCGAATGCAGCACCCACAAAATCGAACACATCGTCGCCTTCGTGTCTTCCTCGCTCACGTACCCCCGTTCCCCCGGAAACGGCGACTCGTTGATCAGCAGCCGCGCCACGTACCCCGCCGCCGCACTCGCCGGCTCCAACCGGGCAAACGGTTCCGCCCCTCGCCCCGCCGCCGCCCAAAGAATGAATACGGCCAGCCCGGCCCAAGCCGCACGCCCCCCCCTTCTTCGGATCCCTCCCGCCTCACTCATATCCCTTCCCCCAGAACAGCAAATCGAGACCCACCTGGACGATGAACGCCGTGTCGTAGTCTTCCTTCCGGCTCCATTCCAACCCCGGCGCCACGTCCCAATAAATCCATTTCTGGTACAGCGGCCCCCGGAATCCCAGGAATACCCGGTGCGTGTCGACATTGCCTTCCGACCCGATCACCGCGTATTTCAGCGCCTGCGCCTGCGCCGCGTCATACCAGCACGCATGATGCCCGCGCTGGGTTTCATCCAGCAACGCCGTCACCCGCGCCAGCGCCAGGCTCGTGGCCCATTCCAGCGTGTCGGCCTCGGCCAGCCACCGGGTGGAAGCATCCTGGATCACCACCCCGCCATTCGCCGCCCCCACCCAGCGGTTGGCAAACCACGAGGCCATCACCCCCGCCCCTTCGTCGGTCTCGTAGAACAACCGCAGCTCGGGCGTGATCTCCGTCTTGCCCACGTCCCAGTTGCGCCTCCACGTCACCCGCCCGAACGCTTCCGGCGGCATCACCGCCTTCAGCCCCGCGTCAAACGTCAAATGCCAGCGCTCCAGGACATCCCGCACCCCCACCTGGAGACCCTTGTCCTCCTTCTCCGACATCCGCGACTGCGGCAATTCATCCGCCCGGGTGCTCTCGACAAACACCCGCAGCTTCTCCTTCAGGTTCGGCAGCTCCACATAGATTTCCAGGTCCGGCGACAACTCGAAATCAAACCCCTTCCCCTGCCGCAGCGTCGTGTACAACCCCAGCTCAAACTGCGTCTGGGGCGGATCCAGCGGCGCATCCGGATCCACCGCGAAATACGCATCCGTCGCCCGCAGCGGCTCCGACACCCGCCGATGCACGTTCAAATGCAGGTAATCCAGCCGCTCCCCCGTCGACCCGAACCGCTCCGGCTTCGGATCCACCTGGAAGCTCCCCGTCCCCTCTCCCAGCGCGATCGCGCTCGTCGTCGCCGGCAGCTCCGGCGCCGCCCGCGGATAGTCGTCACCGCGGATATCCCACAACAGCCAGCCTCCCAGGAAATCGATGAACTCCACCACATCCACCCCCGCCTCCGCCCCTGCCAGCAGCAAATGGACACCCCCGTCCACTTCCGCCGCCCCGTATTCCGGCCCGTGCCGCGTCTCGTCCGTCGCATCCACCCCCACCAGCACGATCCCCTTCAGCGACTCCCTCCCCACCGGCAGCCGCAGCCGGTGCGGTGTCCGCGGCCCCGGCAGCCCCACGTAGATCGAATCATATTGCCCGGCATAGAACGCCCCATAGTCCGTCAGCCGCACGTTCGCCGCCAGCCCCGGCCCCACCCGCAGCCGCAACCGGAATATGTCCAGCAGGTCCATCACCCGGTTCGGCGCATAGCACAACAACCGCCAACCCCAGGATGGCCGGACATCCCCCCCGGCCTGCGCCGGCGCCAGCACGGGTTCTCCGCCATCATCCGGCCCCTCCGCCACCGCCGCACTCGCCGTCAGGCACATCGCGCCCGCCAGCCAACACCGCATCCTCGCCAACCCGGCGGCCTTCCTCATTTCGACGCCCTCCGCAAACGGTCGTTGATCGCCCGCCCCAGCCCCTCGTCCGGCATCCGTTCGGCCACGATCCGCTCCAGCCCCCGCGCATCCAGCCGCCGCATCGCCGCAAACAAATGCGCCGCCGCCTCCCGCAAATCCCCCATCCGCGACAGCACTTCCACTGCCCCGAATGCCGCCTCTTCCGAATGCCCCCGGAAACTCAACAGCCCCGCGCGCGAATCCCCCCGGATCGCCCCCCCCGCCTCCGCCAGCACCAGCTTCGTCTGCGGCGCATAATGCCGCAGCAGCCGCCCCGGCGCCTGCGGCACCTCGTCTGTCGCCGGCGCCAGCCGCACCGGACCAATCGCCGCCTCGATCTCCTCCAGCGCCAGCCCCCCCACCCGCAGCACCAGCGGCTCCGGCCCCGCCAGCGATAAAATCGTCGACTCCACCCCCACCGCGCAGGCGCCGCCGTCCACCACCGCGGCGATC
>CAYODC010000259.1:1727-3554 GCA_964402575.1 uncultured Verrucomicrobiota bacterium | reverse complement strand
AATGTGCTTGGAACTTACACACTCTGAAAGCTGTCCGCTTTTGAACCGGCAAGAAATCCGCTTTTGAACCGTCGCCGACAGGGTTTTCATCCTTTCTTGAAGTGGCAGGGGGAGTCGGGATACAGTATGGGTTTCTATGGAAAGGACAGGACGATGCAACGGACCATGCTGAAATCGAAAATCCACCGCGCGACGGTGACGGGGCTCGAACTCGATTACGAGGGGAGCATCGCCATCGATCCGATCCTGCTGGAGGCGGCGGACATTCTTCCGGGCGAGCAGGTCCAGGTGCTGAACCTGCAGAACGGGGAGCGGCTGATCACGTACGCGATCCTGGGCAAGCGGGGGACGGGGCAGATGATGCTGAACGGTCCGGCGGCGCGGCTGGCGTACAAGGGGGACACGATCATCGTGATCGCCTACGGGGTGGTGGAGGACGCGGAGGCGAAGGCGTTCAAGGCGACGGTGGTGAAGGTGGACGGAAAGAACCGCATCACGAAGGTGCTGAAAAAGTAGGGGACGCCCATGGGCTTGCTGATCCGCGGCGGGGAGGTGGCGACGGCGGGCGGGCGCCGGAAGTCGGACGTATGGTGCGAGGGGGAGAAGATCGCGCGGGTGGAGCCGGGGATCGCGCCGCCGCCGGGAGCGGAGATCGTCGAGGCGGCGGGGAAGCTGGTGCTGCCGGGGTTCATTGATCCGCACGTACATGCCTACCTGCCGCTGCGGAACGTGACGGCGAAGTCGGATTATGCGAATTGTACGCGGGCGGCGCTGCTGGGGGGGACGACATGCGTGATGGATTTCGCGGGGTCGGGGGCGGAGAAGGATCTGGACGAGGCGTGGGCGGCGTGGAGGGCGCAGGCGGAGGGGAAGGCGAACTGCGACTACGCGTGGCACCTGACGATTACGCGGTTCGACGAGACGACGCGGCGGCAGTTGGAGCACTACGTGGCGATGGGGCTGAAGTCGCTGAAGATCTATCTGGCGTACAAGCCGGCGCTGGCGATCTCGGACGAGGATTTGTATCGGACGCTGGAGTTTGCGGCGGAGCACGACTTGGTGGTGATGGCGCATTGCGAGAATGCGGACCTGGTTCCGGCGTTGCAAAAGAAGCTGCTGGCGGGGGGAAAGACGGGGCCGGAAGGACATGAGCCGAGCCGTCCGCCGCTGGTGGAGGCGGAGGGGGTGTGCCGGTTTTTGACGTTTGCGGCGGCGACGGGAGCGAAGGCGTATGTGGTGCACCTGAGCTGTGCGGAGGCGCTGGAGATGGCGGAGCGTTTTCGGGGAAAGGTGAAGGAGTTGTTCATCGAGACGATGATCCACTATCTGGTGCTGGACAAAAGCTACGCCGAGCGGGGAAATTTCGAGGGGGCGAAGTGGGTGCTGTCGCCGCCGCTGCGGGAGAAGAGCGATCAGGCGGCGCTGTGGGCGGCGCTGGCGGATGGGCGGATCGATACGCTGGCGACGGACCACTGTCCGTTCGATTTCAAGGGGCAGAAGGAGCTAGGGCGCGGGGATTTCTCGAAGATTCCCAACGGGATTGCGGGGGTGGAGGAGCGGATGGCGCTGGCGTGGACGGCGGGGGAAGCTCACGCTGGAGCGGCTGGTGGAGGTGGCGGCGGAGAATCCGGCGAAGATTTTCGGGTTGTGGGGGCGCAAGGGGGCGGTGGCGCCGGGATTCGATGCGGACGTGGTGGTGTGGGATCCCGGGGCGAAGCGGACGATTTCGGTGAAGACGCAGAGTCTGGACACGGACTACAATCCGTACGAGGGGATCGAGGTGGCGGGGGCGCCGGAGGTGGTGACGGTGCGCGGGGAGGTGATGGT
>CAYODC010000259.1:0-1717 GCA_964402575.1 uncultured Verrucomicrobiota bacterium | reverse complement strand
CGGCGGGCGGTTCGTGGGGACGCCAGGGCGCGGGCGGCTGTTGCTGTGAGCGGGGGGGAGCGGGATTGGGCAAGATGAGAAGCGGGTTTCTTCCAGATGTTGCCGGCGCAAAAACCAACCACCGTCTTTTCCGCGCCGGCGCTCCGCGGCCGACCGCTCGCGGACGGGAGTCCTGCTCGGGTTGGCCGCAAAGCGCCGTCATCGGAAAATCCGGCGGTTATTTTTGCGGGGGAGCCCGGCCACATCCGGAAGAAACCCGCGGTATCCACGTCCTGCGGACGGCGAAAAAGGTGGCGGGGAGGGACGGGTTTCCATGGTGTGGAAAAAACGGTAAAATTTTTTCCATACTGTGGAAAAAAGGGCGAAAATTTTTCCATAGCGTGGAAAAAGTTCAAAAATTTTTTCCATACTGTGGAAAAATGGCGGGAATTTTTTCCATGGTGTGGAAAACGGCGGTGGGGGTGGCGGTGGCGGGGGAGGCGCCGGTGCCGCCGGTGGCGGCGGCGGGGGTGCCGTGGGCGGTGGAGTGCGAGTGGGGTCCGCTGGCGTCGTGGCTGGAGGATGCGGACGGGGCGGAGCGTTTCCGGGCGGTGGGGCCGGTGGTGGAGCGGGCGCGGGGAGAAGACGGAAAGGGGCTGAGGGCGGTGCGTCCGTTGTGGGCGCGGGCGGAGGATCCGGCGACGGGGCGGGTGTCGTGGGACGGGCTGTGGCCGCTATCGGCGGGGAAGACGTTCGGGGAGCAGAAGTCGTGGCGGGCGGGGCTGGCGTATTTTGCGGATGCGGACACGGGGGAGGCGGGGACGGCGTACCGGTTCTGGCTGCTGCCGGTGTGGTTCCACGGGCGGGCGGCGGATGGAAAGGGGTACGCGGCGCTGTTTCCGGTGGGGGGCGTGGTGCGAAATTTCCTGTGGAAGGACCGGATTCGGTTCGCGCTGTGGCCGGTATGGATGCAGAGCGAGGTGAACGACGTGCGGACGACGGATGTGCTGTGGCCGGTGTGGTCGCGCACGACGACGCCGGACGGGCATCGGGAGAAGTTCCGGGTGTTTCCGTTCTATGCGCATTCGAAGAATGAAGGGAAGTTCGAGAAGCATACGGTGCTGTGGCCGGTGTGGACGCAGGCGCGCTACGAGCACCCGAAGGCGAAGGGGACGGCGTGGGTGCTGTTCCCGGTGGTGGGAAGGGTGAACCTCAACAGCCAAAAGGGGTGGATGGTGCTGCCGCCGCTGTTTCAGTTCATCCGGGGCGAGACGCTGTCGCGGACATATTGTCCGTGGCCGTTTTACCAGCGCGAGACGGGGGTGAGGGAGAAGTTGTCGGTGTGGCCGCTGGCGGGGTATCGCAAGGACGGGGGGCTGGTGCGGAACTACTGGCTGTGGCCGGTGGTGAACCGGGAGCGCAACGACCGGGGGCGGTGGCGGACGGTGCGGTGGTCGGTGGTGCCGTTCTATAGCCACCGGACGGATTCGGAGACGCCGGCGGAGGGGGGAGAACGGGTGGTGACGGAAACGCGCACGAAGGTGTGGCCGCTGGGCTCGTGGCGGCGCGAGGCGGAGGAGGGGGCGTACCGGCTACGGCTGCTGGATCTGTGGCCGGCGGGGAATCCGCCGCCGGTGGAGCGGAGTTGGGCACCGCTGTGGACGCTGCTGGAGGTGCGGGCGAAGGGGGAGTCGCGCGATGTGGAGGCGCTGTGGGGGCTTTATCGCGATACGCGTAG
>CAYODC010000258.1:0-3558 GCA_964402575.1 uncultured Verrucomicrobiota bacterium | reverse complement strand
AGCAGCTTGCCGACCGGGTCGGGGTCCGTCAGCCGGCGAACGGGACGGCGACGGATCTGGCCGGCGCGGTGGAGATCGCGCGGCGGATCGGGTTCCCCGTGCTGGTGCGGCCGTCGTTCGTGCTGGGGGGGCGGGCGATGGCGATCGCGTATTCGGAGACGTTCTTCGGGCGGTTCTGCGCGGAGGCCTTCGCCGCGTCGGAGGGGCGGCCGGTGCTGATCGACAAGTTCCTGGAGGACGCGGTCGAGGTGGACGTGGACTGCATCGCCGACGGCCAGATCGGCGCGGTGATGGAGCACATCGAGAAGGCGGGCATCCACAGCGGGGACAGCGCGTGCGCGATTCCGCCGCAGGGGCTGCCGCCGGCGGTGGTGGAGCGCATCCGGGAGCACACGCGGGCGCTGGCGCGGGGGCTCAACGTGCGGGGGCTGATGAACGTGCAGTACGCGGTGCAGGAGGGGGAGGTGTTCATCCTGGAGGTGAATCCGCGCGCGTCGCGGACGGTGCCGTTCGTGAGCAAGGCGACGGGCGTGCCGCTGGCGGGGCACGCGGCGCGGGTGATGGCGGGGCAGACGCTGAAGGAACTGGGCTTCACGCAGGAGGTCGTGCTGAACCACGTGGCGGTGAAGGAGGCGGTGCTGCCGTTTGCGCGCTTTCCGGGCTGCGACGTGCGCCTGACGCCGGAAATGAAGTCGACCGGCGAAGTGATGGGGATGGATCCCGATCCGGGCATGGCGTTTGTCAAGAGCCAGCAGGCGGCGGGCAATCCGCTGCCGATGGAGGGGGGCGTATTCATCAGTGTGTCGGGCGAACGGCCCTCCGACCGTGTCGAGATGGTGAAATGCGCGAAAGAGCTGGTGGAGATGGGCTATGGCATCTGGGCGACGTGCGGGACGGCGACGCTGTTGCGCGATTCAGGAGTGCCGGCGCGCGCGGCCTTTGCGATTTCAGAGGGCCGTCCCCATGTGCTGGACCTAGTGCTGGACGGGGTGGTGGGGTGGATCGTGAATGTGCCTTCGGGCTGCCAGCCGCAGCTCGACGAGGTGAAGATGCGCACGGAAGCGGTGCGGCGCGGCATACCGATGACCACCACGATCCGCGGCTTGCGGGCGGCGCTGGAAGGGCTGAAAACCTTGCGCAAGCACGAGGAGTTCGAGGTTCTTTCGTTGCAGGAATACAACCGGGCCACGGCCCGGCGGAAAGGGGCGAGGAAGTCGTGAGCGGCATGGAGAACAACTGGGCGGCGCGGCGCGAGAAGAAGGCCTACCTGGCGCTGGCGGACGGCACGGTGATCCGGGGCTGGTCGTGCGGTGCGGCCGTCGACCGGCTGGGCGAGGTGGTGTTCAACACCGGCATGACGGGTTACGAGGAGATCCTGACGGATCCGTCGTATGCGGGGCAGCTCGTGACGCTGACGATGCCGGAGATCGGCAACACGGGGTTCAACCGCGAAGACCACGAATCGGCCGCGATCCACGCCTCGGGATTGATCATCCGCGAGATGAATCCGCCGTCGAACTGGCGGTCGGAGGAGTCGCTGGAGGCGGCGCTGGTCCGCGGGAACGTGCCGGCGCTGGCGGGGGTGGACACGCGGGCGTTGACGCTGAGGCTGCGGGAGGGGGGGACCCAGAAGGCCTATCTTTGCGCGACGGGATCGATTCCGGCCGGGGAGGCCGTGGAGAAGGCCCGGGGGTGGGAGGGGCTCGATGGGCAGGACTACGCCGCGAAGGTGACGACGGAAAAGGCGTATGACTGGCCGTCGGAGGCGGGCGCGGCGGCACCGCTGGTGGCGGTGGTGGATTACGGGATCAAGTTCAACACCCTGCGGCTGCTGGCGGGGCAAGGGTTCCGGGTGCGGGTGCTGAGCGCCCGAAGCACGGCCGCCGAGGTCCTGGCCTTGAAGCCGGCGGGCGTGATGCTGTCGAACGGGCCGGCCGATCCCGCGGCGCTGCCGTATGCGACCGAAATGATCCAGGGCTTGCTGGGAAAGGTGCCGATCATGGGCATTTGCCTCGGGCACCAGTTGCTGGGATTGGCGCTGGGCGGAAAAACCTGCCGGCTGAAATTCGGTCACCACGGATGCAACCATCCGGTGAAGGATTTGCGGGCGGGGACGGTGGAGATTACCTCGCAGAACCACAACTACATGGTGGATGAGGACAGCCTGAATCCGGCGGCGGTGGAGATCACGCACGTCAGCCTGAACGATGGGACCGTGGAGGGGATGGAGGCAAAGGCGTTTCCGGCGTTTTCGCTGCAGTACCATCCCGAGGCGGCACCCGGGCCGCACGATGCGGTGCCGGCCTTTGCGCGGTTCCGCGCCATGATGATTCCGGGCTGATCCGGCATTCCGCCAAATGCATCCGGGAAAGGATGCGATGCTTGACGAACCGTTTCACGGTGACTACGCTTTCCGATGTCGGAAGGCTGCCTGGTGGCGGTCTGCAGATAGTACACAGGAGGAAGGTATGAAAAAGTGGCTGATCATGCTGATGGCGATCGGACTAGGGGCCGTCTCCGTATACGCGGGTGGCGGCGTGGGCGTGTTCGGGACCTACTGGGACGCGGACGATCCGGGACCCGCCTTTGGCGGAGGTGTCAAGTTCAAGGCGGATCTGGCCGAATATTTCGCGTTGGAACTGCGGGCCTCCTGCGCCACCAAGTTCGACGACTGGGAAGGCGATGACGAATTGTTCGTCATACCCCTGGAGGCCGGGTTGTTGCTGACCTTGCCCCTTGGCGATGAAGTGCCGATCACCCTCTATGGCGGCGGGGGCGGCGGGTATGCCATCATTCCGGAGGCAGATGACATCGATTTCGACGATGACTTCTGTTTCTACGGGGTAGGAGGCGTGGAAATTGCGCTGGGAGAGGCGGTTTCCCTGTTTGTGGAAGCCCAATACCGTTTCCTGGAAGTCGATGGCGCCGACGTGGACGGCGAGGATGTCGAGTATGGCGATGAATTGAAATTCACGGGCATTTGCGGAAATGCGGGGTTGATGTTCCGTTTCTGATTTGCGGAAAAAGCGGAGTGATTTTCCACTCCTCACCTTGCCGCGCCGGGCGAACACCCGGCGCGGCATGTTGGCCGTCAGGGGGATAAGGGCTTGCAGGTGGCAAGGGGCGGGATAGAATGCGCCATGATGCAAGCCAGGAAAAAACGGCAGTGGCCTTTTGCGTGGACAGCGTCGGCATGGGTGGCGTTGATCGCCCTGCTGGCGGGGGGGGGACTGTTTGCGCTGGAACGCTGGCACAACCAGGCGGCCCACCAATTGGCGGCGCAGGCCGTGGCCGAGCGGGGACAATGGCTGGCGATGAATCTGGGCCTTCGGGCAGCCATGGCGGCCGATGCCTCTGGTCGTTTTGGGGATGGCGATGCCGGGGCCTGGCGCGAGTTTTCGGGGGTCCTGCGGTCGCTTCGGGAAGTCGAGAACGATCTGGAATTTGTCGCCGTTCGACGCGGGGATGCGACCCTGTTCCAGGAACATGCGGATGAAATGGGAACGGGAGACGGGGCGACGAATTATTATTTTGAAGGGCCGGTGGTGCTGGGACGAC
>CAYODC010000257.1:0-3562 GCA_964402575.1 uncultured Verrucomicrobiota bacterium | reverse complement strand
CCCATCCGGGAGCTGATCAGCCTGCGCAAGCCCACGCTGGTGATCCGCGACAAGGCGATCGAGCTGGGCATGCGCACGCTGCGGGAAGACGGCATCCGCTGCATCCTGGACGGCTACACGACGGTGGAAGAGGTTTTGAAGTATACATGAGCATGCGGCCGGCCGGAACGCCGGGCGGCCCGAGGACGAGGAAGGAAGGATCAGCATGGCGCGGTTCAAATTCACGGCGTTGGATTCCAAAGGCAAGGAGATTCACGGCGAGATCGACGCGGACAGCCAGTCCGCGGCGGTGGCGCGCATCCGCGAAAAGCAGATGTTTCCGACGAAGGTCGAGGAGCTGGCCGGGGGCGGCGGTGCGCCGGCGGCGCGGAAGGCGCCGCCGAAAAGCGCGATGAGCATGGAGATCAAGCTGCCGAAGTTCCTGCAGGGCGGCGTGAAGACCAAGCAACTGACCACGTTTACGCGCCAGTTGTCCACGCTGGTCAACGCGGGGCTGCCGTTGATGCGCGCGATGCGGGTGCTGCAGCGCCAGGAGAAGAACGTGGCGCTGAAGGACGCGGTGAACCAGATGGCGGAAAGCATCGAATCGGGCAGCACGTTTGCGGAGGCGATGGCCGCCCATCCCAAGATTTTCGACCGGCTGTTCGTGAACATGGTGAAGGCCGGCGAGATCGGCGGCGTGCTGGACGTGGTGCTGTCGCGGCTGGCGGAATTCCAGGAGAAGGCGGAGAAGATCAAGGGCAAGGTCAAGAGCGCCATGACCTATCCGATCGTGGTGCTGGTCATGGCCCTGGCGATCCTGACGTTCCTGATGATGTTCATCGTGCCGAAGTTCGCGGATATTTTCGCGGACCTGATGGGCAACAAGGGCATGCCGATGCTGACGCAATTCGTGATGAACGCGAGCAGCACGATGGTCAACCGGTTCCCGGTCGTGCTGGGGGTGATCATTGCGCTGGTGGTCATCATCAAGCTGCTGGCCAAGACCGAGAAAGGCCGCTACGGACTGGACCAGTTCAAGCTCCACGCCCCGGTTTTCGGCCAGCTGATCAGCAAGAATTCCATTTCGCGCTTCACCCGGACGCTGGGGACGCTGATGGCGGCGGGCGTGCCGGTGCTGCAGGCCCTGAACATCGTGAAGGAAACGGTGGGCAACGAAGTGATCTCCAAGGCCGTGTCCACGATTCACGACGCGGTGAAGGAAGGCGAGAACATGGCACCGCCGATTGCGTCGTCGAAGGTGTTTCCGCCGATGGTGGTCAGCATGGTGGAGGTGGGCGAGGAGACCGGCGCCCTGCCGGACATGCTGATGAAGATCGCCGATTCCTACGACGACGACGTCGACAACGCCGTGGCGGCGATGACGTCGATCATCGAACCGCTGCTGATCATCTTCCTGGCCGTGGTGGTCGGGACGATCGTGATCGCGCTGTTCATGCCGCTCGTGTCGATCATCGGCGGCCTCAGCGGCTGAGTTTTCGCGGCCATCCGGGCGGCCGGTCTCGCCGGCGAGCGCCGGGCCATTCAGGCCCGGCGTTCGCTTGCCGCGGGGGGATGGAAATGAAGGCTTGCGTGCCCCGGGAGGGCGGGGTAAAAAGCGGACCGTTCATTTTGGGAGGTAGACATGTCGGCGAGCGAGTTGAAGTACACCAGGGCGCATTGTTGGATCCGCGAAGAGGGGCGGGAGATCGTGGTCGGCATCAGCGAATATGCCCAGGAGCAGATGGCGGAGATGACCTTCGTGGAGTTGCCGGAAGTCGGGGAGCACGTGGAGGCCGATGCCGAAGTCGCCGTCGTGGAATCCGTGAAGGCGGCCAATGACGTGTTCGCCCCCGTGTCCGGCACGATTACGGCGGTCAACGAGGCGCTGGTGGACCAGCCGGAGCTGGTGAACCAGGATCCCCTGGGCAAAGGGTGGATCTTCCAGATGAAGCCGGATCGTCCGGAAGACTTGGACAACCTGCTGGATGCCGACGCCTACGAGGCGGAGCTTCCGGAAGAAGACGACTGAGGCGCCACGGCCGGGCCGGGGTTTTCCAGGGGGGAGAGCAACCCGCAGACCTGGATTTTCCGCGAAAGGGGGATGATCCATTCGGCGTAGAGCCGGGCCATGCGTTCGGGCAAATCGGACGGTGGCGAGCGCCGCCGGGCCTGTTGGCGGACCCGTTCGACCACTTCCGCTTCCACCGCCGGATGGGTGATGGCCCGTTCGACCGCATCCGGATCGCCGGAACGGATGGCTTCCTGCAGGGCCGCGGGGAGGGATTCCCGCTTGCGGGTGGCGACATGGACGGAGAGTGCCAATCGACGGACCAAGGCATCCAGGCAAGCGCCATCGGCGGAGAGGCAGGCCGGTTGACCGGTGTCGGATCCCGGTTCGCAAAGGGAGGGCAGGAGAATGCGGAGATAGGCAGGTCGCAGGAGATGGGCGCGACCGGCCAGGGTCGGGGACCGGGCGAAGCGGGCGGCGAGAACGGGGAGGGGGAGGGGAGGCTCGTCCGGGATGGCGTAGAGGGTTTCGTTGAGACGCCGCTGGGCGCGGGTGCAGAAGGCGTCGACGAGGGCCGCGTCGAGGGCGGCGATCAGATGGCGGAGATGGTGCAGCGCGTCCATGTCAGGCCACCGGGTAGGTGCCGATTTGGCGACCGGATTCGGAGAGGGCGCGGACGAGGTGCCAGGCGGCGGCGGCGGATTCCGACTTCCAGTCGGTGGAGGCCTCGATGAAGAATCCATATTCCCAAGGACGTCCGGGGAGCGGACGGCTTTGGATGAAGGTCAGGTTGATCTCGGAGGCATCGAAAGGCGCCAGGACATGCAGGAGGGCGCCTGGCCGGTTGCCAATGACCAGATAGACCAGCGACCGGACGTCGCGGGATTTGGGCCTGCGCCGGGAGGATGGCGCGAGAGCGGTCAGGGTGAAGAAACGCGTGACATTCGTTCCTCCGTCCTGGATGTTCCGGTGGAGGACCGAGAGGTGATGCAGGCGGGCGGCGGCGAGGGAAGCGATGGCGGCGGTTCCGGGTTCCTGGGCGGCTCGTCGGGCGGCCGTGGCGGTGCTGGCATCCGGGATCAATTCCGCTTTGGGCCGGAGCCGGGCCAGGTTGGCGCGGCATTGGCCGAGGGCCTGGGGATGGCTGCAGATGCGCCGGATGTCGGACAGGCCCGTGCCCGGCAGGGCCACGAGGTGCTGCTGCACGGGCAGGGAGAAGCTGTCGAGGATGGTAACGCCTGGATGATGGGCGAGTTGGTCGAGGGTCTGGGTGACCGGACCTTCGCTGGAGTTCTCGACGGGGACGACGGCCAGCGGCCGCGTCCGGGCGCGCGGGGCGCATAGGCGCGAGAAAATCTCATAGTGCGACAGGCAAGACACCAGCGTGGCTTGGGGGCCGAAGCGCCGGAGGGCGGCTTCGTGCGAATGGGTGCCCTCGGGACCGAGATAGAGAACGACGGGTTTCATGGCGGTTTCCGGTTCAAACAGGGGCGGGGCGGGAGTGTTCGCGGCGGGCGAGTTCGATCCAGGGGGCGAGATCCTCGAGAAACTCGTGGAACTTGCCGGTTTCGA
>CAYODC010000256.1:648-3564 GCA_964402575.1 uncultured Verrucomicrobiota bacterium | reverse complement strand
CCTTGTTCTTGCCGGACTTGATCGTCGTGTCCGTCACGCCGATTTTTTCGCTGAGGCCCTGGATGTTGAGGGTCTGCAGGATGACGCCGATGGAGCCGATGAGGGCGGTGGGCTGGGCGAGGATGCGGTCGGCGGGCAGGGAGATGTAGTAGCCGCCGGAGGCGGCGAGATCGTGGACGAGGACGGTGATTTTGCGGTCCGGGCGGCTTTCCTTGAACAGTTCCAGTTCGCGGTGGATTTCATCGGCGGCGGTGACTTCGCCGCCGGGGGAATCGACTTCGAGGAGGAGGGCGGCGACGGCGTCGTCCTGGCGGGCGGCGCGGACCTGGCGGAGGCACTCTTCGACGGGGTCGACCGTGCCGAAGAGTCCGCCGTCGAGCTGGCGGGTGAGGATGCCGGAATAGAAGATGCGGACGACCTTGGTGGTGCCGGAGCCGTAGGAATGGGTTTCGGAGAATTGGGGGAATTCGTCTTCGCCCCGGTTGCCGTGCTTGAGCGGGTGGGAGCCGGCGAGCATGCCGATGGCGGCGAAATTGATGAGGAGGCTGAGGGCGAGCACGGCGACCAGGGCGCCGATGACGATCCAGAAGGGCCAGTGGCGGCATTGGGGGGAAGCATGCATGGGGGCCTCGCGTTTCATGATGGAAGGCCACGCTAGCACGGCGGGCGGGGGAGGGGAAAGGAGGAAAAGCGGACGGCATTCGGGTCTTTTCCGGGAGCGGGGGAAAGCGTAGGTTGCGGGTCATGCACATCGCCTACTACATCACGGCGCACGGGTACGGCCATGGGGTGAGGTCGTGCGACATCCTGGGGGCGCTGCTGGCCGGGCATCCGGGGGTGCAGGTGACGGTGACGACGGATCTGCCCGAGGAGCTGCTGCGGGGGCGGCTGCGAGAGGCGGATGGGCGGCTGGCGGTGAGGCCGGGGGCGTTCGATGTGGGCATGGTGCAGAAGGATTCGATCCGGGTCGACGTGGGGGCGACGCTGGAGGAGGCGCAGGAATTGCTGGCGGAGCGGGATCGCCTGGTGGATTACGAGGCGGAGATGCTGCGGGGGGAGGGGGCGGATCTGGTGGTGGCGGACATTCCGTCGATTCCGCTGGAGGCGGCGGCGGAGGCGGGGATTCCGGCGGTGGCGGTGGGGAATTTTTCATGGGACTGGATCTATGGGCCGTTTGCGCAGCGGGATGTGCGCTGGCGGCCGGTGATCCGCATGTTCGAAGAGGGCTACCGGCAGGCGAAGCAGTTGATGAAGCTGCCGTTTTCGCCGGCGATGGAGGTGTTTCGCCGGCAGGTGGACATTCCGCTGCTGGCGAAGCCGGGGAAGGCGCGGCGGGCGGAGCTGGCGGAGTGGACGGGCGCAGATGCGGGCAAGCGCTGGGTGCTGCTGTCGTTCACGACGCTGGGGTGGGACGATGGGGCGCTGGCGGCGGTGGAGTCGCTGGAGGGGCATGAATTTTTCACGGTGAAGCCGCTGGCGTGGCCGGGGCGGCGGAACATCCATGCGGTGGACCGGATGAGGATGGTTTTTTCCGACGTGCTGGCGAGCTGCGACGTGGTGGTGACCAAGCCGGGCTACGGGATCCTGAGCGACTGCGTGGCGAACGCGAAGCCGATCGTGTATGCCGAGCGGGAGGATTTCATCGAATATCCCCTGCTGGAGCGGGAGCTGAAGCGGTACTTGAAGAACGTGCACGTGCCGGCGGCGGACTTGTACGCGGGGCGGCTCGGGCCGGCGCTGGCGGCGATGCGGGAGGTGCCGGAGCCGGCGGAAACGCTGCCGAGCGGCGGTGCCGAAATGGTGGCGGACATCCTGCTGGGAATGGGCGGCAGAACATGACGGCATCCCGATCCATCCGGGTGCTGTCGGTGACGCCGCCGATGGTGCAGGTGAACACGCCGTATCCGGCGACGGCGTGCCTGACGGGTTTCCTGCGGTCGCGGGGGGTGGAGGCGAGGCAGGAGGATTTGTCGCTGGGGCTGGTGCTGCGGTTGTTTTCGCGGAGCGGGCTGGGGGAGATCCGGGAGTGCGCGGAGGGAGTGCCGGCGCGGAAGCGGACGGGGCCCGTCCGGAATTTCCTGGCGCAGTACGAGCGCTACGAGGAGACGATCGAGGCGGCGGTGGGGTTTTTGCAGGGCCGCGACCCGACGCTGGCGCACCGGATCGCCGCGCGGAAATTCCTGCCGGAGGGGCCGCGGTTCGGGCGGCTTCATTCGGAGGAGGCGGGGGGGGAGGATGCGCTCTTCCTGGCGTTTGGGGCGCTGGGGATCCAGGACCGGGCGAAGCATTTGGCGACGCTGTACCTCAATGATCTGGCGGATGCGGTGCGCGATGGGGTGGATCCGCGCTTCGAATTCGCGCGCTACGGGGAATCGCTGGCGCGGAGCCAGCCGACGTTCGATGCGCTGGAGGCGGCGCTGGCGGCGAAGCCGACGCTGCTGGATGGGATCGTGCGGGAGCTGGCGGGGGAGGCGCTGGCGCGGCACCGTCCGGATCTGGTGCTGGTGACGGTGCCGTTTCCGGGGTGCGTGTACGGGGCCTTCCGGATCGCGCAGGCGATCAAGGAGGCCGATCCGCGGATTGCGACGGGGCTGGGGGGGGGATTCGTGAACACGGAGCTGCGCGAGTTGTCGGATCCGCGCGTGTTTGGATATTTCGACTATGTGACGCTGGACGACGGCGAAGGGCCGGTGGGGGCGCTGGTGGAGCATTTGCGGGGGGAGCGGCGGCGGGACCGGCTGGTGCGCACGATGGTTCAACAGGCCTCGCGCGTGCAATTTGTGGATGCGGCGGAGCCGGAGATTCCTTTCGAACAGACCGGGACGCCGACGTGGGAGGGGCTGCCGCTGGACCGGTATCTGTCAGTGCTGGATTTGCTGAATCCGATGCACCGGCTATGGTCGGACGGGCGCTGGA
>CAYODC010000256.1:0-634 GCA_964402575.1 uncultured Verrucomicrobiota bacterium | reverse complement strand
CACGGGTGCTATTGGCGGCAATGCGCGTTCTGCGACACGGGGCTGGATTACATTTCGCGGTTCGAGGCGCTGCCGGCGGAGGTGCTGGCGGACCGCATCGAGGCGGCGGTGGCGGAGACGGGCCAGACGGGGTTCCATTTCACGGACGAGGCGGCGCCGCCGGCGGCGCTGAAGGCGCTGGCGGCGGAGCTGAAGCGGCGGAAGCGGGTGATTTCGTGGTGGGGGAACATTCGGTTTGAAAAGGCGTACACGCGGGAGCTGTGCCGGGAGCTGGCGCAGAGCGGGTGCATTGCGGTGTCGGGGGGGATCGAGGCGGCGGGGGACCGGCTGCTGAAGTTCATGAACAAGGGGGTGACGGTGGGGCAGGCGGCGCGGGCGGCGAAGGCGTTCAGCGAGGCGGGGGTGCTGGTGCATGCGTACCTGATGTACGGGTTTCCGACGCAGACGGTGCAGGAGACGGTGGACGCGCTGGAGATGGTGCGGCAGTTGTTCGAGGAGGGGTGCATCCAGTCGGGGTATTTCCATCGGTTTGCCTGCACGGTGCATTCGCCGGTGGGGCGGAATCCGGGAACGTTCGGGGTGGAGCTGGAGGCGCTGCCGCCGTCGCCGTTTGCGAAGAACGACGTGGTCTTCA
>CAYODC010000255.1:0-3569 GCA_964402575.1 uncultured Verrucomicrobiota bacterium | reverse complement strand
GGGCTTGGCGGACGAGTTCGCGGCCGAGGACGCCGCCGGCTCCGGCGATGAGGAGGTTCACCGCACGTACTCGATGAGCCACTCGTTGGCGGGGAGGGAGACGGTGACGGATTTCGGGGAGGGGCCCAGCTTGCCGTGTTCCTCGGCGAGGGTGCCGCGGCAGGTGATGCGGTAGGCCTTGGCCTGGTCGAGGCCGACGGCCTTGAGGAAGGCCTCTGTGCGGACGAAAAAGCTGACGACGGCGGCGAGCTGGCCGTCCTTCAGGACGGGATGGCGCATGGCGATGAGGCGGGGCTGGACGAGGTTGCCGTGGCCGGGTTCGCTGAGCTGGGGGGAGGGGGCCTTGCGCATGAGGTCCCAAAAGAAGTCGAGCTGCTTGACCTTCTTGAGGTCATAGCCGCGGGCGAGGAAGTCGCGGGGATGATAGACTTCGCGGATGACAAAGTCGGTATCGATGAAGGAGCCGCCGAAGAAGCCGGGGGTGGCGGCTTCGAGGGGTTTCATGGCATCGCGGAAGGTGTCCGGGGTGGGCTGGCGGTCGGCGACGGCCTGGAGATCGGCAAACGTTTTGGCGAAGTATTGGGCGGTGGCCTGGCCGACGGGGTCGTCGGGGGGCTGGACCTGCGCCGAGGTGGCGAAGGGCAGGGCGCAGAGCGCGACGAGGGAGAGGATGTAGGTTTTCATGGGGTGTTCTCCTGGGGTTTGACCATCGTAAAGAGCGAGAGGTAGCCGGAGTGGCGGGACGCGATTTGCCAGCGTCCGCGCCAAGGGGAGGTATCGAGGGCGGCGCGAAGCTTGCCGTGGATGTTTTCAGCGATTTCGGCTTGTTGGAAGAGCCAATAACCGGACCAAGCGCAGAGTTTGCCGAAGAGAGAGTAGGGGATGTCGACATCGAGGATGGCGGCGTGACCGCCGGGACGGAGGACGCGGGCGATTTCGGCGAGAGCTTTCACCTTGAGGTCGAAGTTCAGGTGGTGGAAGAAGAAGGTGGACAGGACGCGGTCGAAGGAAGCGTCGGGATGGGGGAGGTCCTCGGCGAGGGCGGCGGCGAATTCGAGGCCGGGGCGCGCGCCGGCTTTTTTGCGGGCGACGGCGATCATGGCCTCGGCGGCGTCGACGCCACAGACGCGGCGGGGAGTATCGTGGGGGAGGGCGTCGTAGATCTGGCGGGTGCGGGCGCCGGTGCCGCAGCCGACGTCGAGAACGGCGGCGGGTCGGTCGAGGGCGAGTTGGGCGACGACGAGGCGGTGGAGGCGGTGTTCCGAGCCCAGGGTCATGAGGGGGGCGAGCCAGTCGTAGAGGGGAGCGGCGTGATCGAGGGTGATGCCGGCGGTGCGTTGGGCGACGGGGGAACGGGGATGGAGGCGTTTAGGCAATGGGAAGGCCCTCCAGGTCGAGGACGGGGAACATGGCGCGGGCCATGGATTCGGCCTGCGCGCCGTCGTAGCCGAGGCCGGCCTCGCCGAGGGTGCGCAGGCCGGAGGCGAGTAGGTCGAGTCCCTGGCGGGCGACGGGCAGGGCGTGTGGGAGGGCATCGAGATAGAGGCGGTCGTCGACGGAACGGACGCGGGCGGCCAATTCCGCGAGGCGCTCGGGGGCATGGTGGGCCAAGGTGGACAGCACGACATTGTGGCGCTTTTCGAGAAGGTCGCGGGCCATGTCGCGGACGTCGTCGAGGACTTGGCAGCCGAGGCCGAAGTTCATTAATCCCTCGCGCAGGGGGGTGGAGCGGGCGAAGGCGGCCGGGTCGACGATTTCGGGGCCGACGAAGGCGACGTTGAAGAGGAGACCGGTTTTGAGGCGGTGGATGACGTTAAGCACTTCCTCGGGAGGGGGGCGCGAGGCGATGCCGCCTTCTTCGGTGGCCTCCTGGGCGGCGCTGGGGAGAAGGCGGAGGAGGGATTCTCGGGCGAGTTCGTCGCGCTGGGTGGCCGTGATTGCGTCGTCGGCGACGGCGTCGTTGAGGATTTGGGCCAAGACGCGGTCGGTGGCCATCAGGGCGACGACCTGGCGCATGACGCGGGCGGAGCCGGGCATGGCGATGGGGACGACGATCTTGTCCTCGGCGTCGAGGAGGTTGTCGGCGGAGGTGACCCAGATGCGGAAGAGGTGGATGAGCTTGCCGTAGAGCAGGCGGCGGGGGGCGGGGAGGTCCATCAGGTGGTAGACGGACTGGAAGAGGGTGGAGAAGAGGTTTTTGCGCCAGGCGAGGTTGGTTTCGGGCAGTGGCCCGGGGCGAACCTCGTAGGCTGCGGGGGTGCCGACGGGACTGCACAGGAACGGAGCGAGGCGTGCATGCACCGCGCGGATGCACTCCTGCTGTTCGCGCAGGGCGGCGCGGGCGATGCGTCCGGTTTCGAACAAGGTTTTCCAGGCAGTGGTCATGGGGAGCACTATTCATTGGAAAGTCCTCGCTTTCAAACATTCGAGCCTTAAGATTGCTTCAGGCGAATGAAAGAGGCACAGGACAAGGCAACCAGCGGACTGCTGGTGGTGGAGGATGATCCGCGGGTGGCGCAAAGCCTGACGCGCGGACTGAACGAAGCGGGTTTTACGGTCGCGACGGTCGACCGGCTGGCTGCGGCGGACGCAGAGTTGGCGCGGGGGACGCCGGCGCTGGTGGTATTGGATTTGAATTTGCCGGACGGGGACGGGCGGACCTGGCTGCGGCGGGTGCGGATCGAGGGGCACCGGATGCCGGTGATCATCCTGACGGCGCGCGACACGCTGCCGGAACGGGTGGCGGGGTTGGAGGAGGGGGCGGACGACTACATGACGAAGCCCTTTGCGTTTGCAGAATTGCTGGCGCGGATCCGGGCGAGGCTGCGCAATGCCGCGAACCAGGTGGATGACGAAATCCTGCGGGTTGGAGATATGGAAATCGACCGGATGCGCCGTCAGGTATGGCGGGGGGGGCGGCCGGTGGACTTGACGGCGCGAGAATTCGACGTGCTGGCGCTGCTGGCGCAATGGCGGGGGCAGCCGGTGTCGCGCGATTTGCTGGCGCGAGAGGTTTGGAAGGTGAACCGGCGGCTGACGCCGTTGGACAACGTGATCGATGTGCATTTGTCGCATCTGAGGGAGAAGATCGACAAAGATTTTCCGAGCAAGCTCATCCAGACGGTGCGGGGGGTGGGGTTCCGGCTGGCGGAGGAGAACGCATGAGCTTCAAGTTCCGTTCGCGGACGTTCCTATACCTGCTGGTGCTGCTGGGTCTGTTCGTGGCGAGCCAGGCAACGATCTACACGGTGGTTGAATGGGCGCATCGCCATGCGAATCCCTACGAGAACTTTGAAGAAGGCTTGATGGAGGTGGTCCAGGGCGTGGGGTTGACGCTGCTGCTGGTGCCGTTGCTGGCTGGTGCGGCCTGGTGGATTGCCCGGCAAATCACCCGTCCGCTGCAGGCCGTCGCCGCGACGGCTCAGCGCATTCGCGGGGGATGCTGGGAGGAGCGGATCGAGACGGGGAGGATGCCGGACGACGAGACGAAGGTTTTGGCCGAGACGGTGAACGCGGCGTTCGACGGTTATGCGGGGGCGCTGCGGCGGCTGGAGCGGTTCAGCGGGGAC
>CAYODC010000254.1:452-3569 GCA_964402575.1 uncultured Verrucomicrobiota bacterium | reverse complement strand
CCCCAGGCGGCCTGATCGATCCGCCAGCAAAAACAGGCTTTTTCAGCACCGACTGTATTACGGCTGCGCCGGAGCGGGTGTTGCCAGCGGAGGAGGCGTGTAGGGAAGATGCGTGGCGTTCGGGTTCTTCTCCAGATCCAGCCCGATCGCTTTCATGAGTTCCATGTAGGTCTCGTTGGACAACTCTCCGGCCTCGTGGGCCGAACGAAATTGCTCTTCCAAGATGGCCATGCGCTCAGGCGGCCTCCGCATGGCTTCCCCTTCCCGGTAGCGCCCTCTCCACACGTTGTCGATCTCCTCGCGCCAAATCTCCTCCTGCGTGGGCGGCTGCTTCCGACGCACAATCTCCCGCACAAGCTTCCGGCTGAAATCCACTTCCAGATCCCGTTCCAGCGCCAGCAGCGCGTTCGTGTCCCCGCCGGCTGACATGACCTCGTAAATCCGGCGGACTTCGCTCACGACCCCATATGGATGCACCTGATAAGAGCGACTTGGCTTGTACATTGGCGAGTCAGCCTGTTTGACGCAGATCATTCCATATCCACCGCGATAGGTATTGAATAGATTCTCGTAGGTAGCCAACGACGGCATGTTGGTGTTGTAGGTTCCCAGATACTCAGAAACCACTTTCCATTCCATGGAGTTGAGCGGCCTCAAAACCGCCAGCCATTCACTATCTATAGGCATTGGAGAAACGGGATCCTCCGACCCATATGTTTGAATAGGGTTCGAATAATAGATGTGATCAGCCAAATTGGCAGGAAAGGAAGCTTGAACCTTATCTACCCTAAATGGCACCCCTCTGTTGCTTGCCTTCCTCATGGCTTCCATCCACCCCTTAATGCGGACATGCTCCGCACTGAATGGCGGAAGCGGTATGGTGATAACCGCCAACGTCATGTTCGGATCTTGTGCCATCAGCATGTCCGCAAAGACCCCAATCTGACCCTGTTCCAAAGCAGGGTCCGGTTCAACGCCGACCAGTGACAGGGGAATCCCCGCCGTCATAATACAAACCGCCACCCAAATACTTCGTGTCATATTCATTCTTAATCTTCCGTTTCTGATCGGGATATGACTCAACCACAGATGAACACAGATGTACACGGAGGAACATCCGGGAATGTGTCGGCTGCGGATTCCACGGATTCTATCCGGAAACCCATGGCCCGGAGCCGTACCATCCGTCAAATCCGTAGCTGGCTGTTCTTTTGCTCCCGACGCGTCCGCCGGCCGCATCAACAGATTCCCATCCGTTTGCATGCCATTCGTTCTGCCTAAAAAACCAGTTGAGTTTCCCCGCCGCCGGATCTAGCGTTGTCCGTCATGGAAATCCTGAACACCGTTCATGAAATGCAGCAAACCGCGCTGGCTCTCCGCACCCAGGGCAAGCGCATCGGCTTCGTCCCCACCATGGGCAACCTCCACGAAGGCCACCTCTCCCTCCTCCGCATCGCCCGCCAGCACGCCGACATCGTCATCGTCTCGGTCTTCGTCAACCCCACCCAGTTCGGCCCCAGCGAAGACTTCGCCGCCTACCCGCGCACCTTCGAGGCCGACCGCGCCCTCTGCGAACAGGAAGGTGTCGATCTCCTCTTTTTCCCCTCCGTCGCCGAAATGTATCCCGACGGCGCCTCGGTCAGCCTCGTCGAAACCGCCCTCTCCCGCACCCTCTGCGGCGCCTCCCGCCCCGGCCACTTCGACGGTGTCTGCACCGTCGTCGCCAAGCTCTTCAACCTCGCCCTGCCCCACGTCGCCGTCTTCGGCGAAAAGGACGCCCAGCAACTCCGCGTCATCCGCCGCATGGTCCGTGACCTGCGCTTCCCCGTCGAAATCGTCCCCGGCCCCACCGTCCGCGAACCCGACGGACTCGCCCGCTCCTCCCGCAACCAATACCTCACCCCCGCCCAGCGCCCGCAGGCCGCCTGCCTCCGCCGCGCCCTCGACGAAGCCGAACGCCTATTCGCCGCCGGTGAACGCAACCCCGACACCCTCGCCGCCGCCATGCGCGCCGTCCTCGCCCGCGCCCCCGACGCCCGGATCGACTACGTCTCCATCGTCGACGATGAAACCCTCCAGCCGCTCGCCGGCCCCATTCTCCGCCCCGCCCTCGTCGCTCTCGCCGTCTGGATCGGCCAGCCCCGCCTCATCGACAACACCCTCCTGCGCCCCTGACCCGGAAATAATTACCCACACTTCTCCCCATCCGTGCTATCAAGGATGGAACATCAACCCAAGGAGAAGAAATGGCCCGTACCAACTACACCTTCGCCAAGTACCAGCGCGAAATCGCCAAGAAGAAGAAAAAAGAAGAAAAGAAGCAGCGTAAGGCCGAAGCCCATGCCGCCCAGGCTCCCGCCGCTTCGGTGGATTCCGCCCCCGAGGCTTCGGCGGCACCCCCGCTCCAGCCCTGACCAGGCCCGCCCGCCTTCCCGCCGCAGACCGGCCCCCCTCGTCCCGTCTATCCCGCCTTGCCGGAAGCCCCCCGCGCCGGCAACGCCCGCGGCGCCGCCCCCGGAATGCGCTCCCGCTCCTCCCGTACCGCGGCCCGCCGCTCTTCCCCCGGCGATTCGCTTTCCGGTTGCGATTCCCGCCGGCCCGTCACGATCCCGATCAGGTCCGCGATCACCTCGTGCAGGTCGCTCGATTGCGATTCCAATTCCTGCGCCGCGCTCGCCGACTCCTCCGCATGCGCGGCGGTGCTCTGCACCACCTTGTCCATCTCGGCCACCGCCGTGTTCACCTGCTCGATCCCCTGCGCCTGCTCCTTCGACGCCTCCGCCATCTCGGCGATCAGCGTCGCCACCTTGCCCGCGCTGGCCTGGATCTCCTTGAGGTCCCGCGCCATGTCCGCCGATACGCGCACGCCGTCGTTGGCGTGCTTCGTGGACTCCTCGATCAGCGCGGAGGTGTCGCGCGCCGCCTCGGCGCTGCGCCGCGCCAGGTTGCGCACCTCCTCGGCCACCACCGCAAAGCCCTTGCCGGCTTCCCCCGCCCGCGCGGCCTCCACCGCCGCGTTCAGCGCCAGCAGGTTCGTCTGGAACGCGATCTCGTCGATCGTCTTGATGATCTTCGCCGTCTCGACCGACGACACCTTGATCCGCTCCATCGTCCCCG
>CAYODC010000254.1:0-442 GCA_964402575.1 uncultured Verrucomicrobiota bacterium | reverse complement strand
TCCATCACCGTCACCCCGCGGTCCACCATTTGCGCCGTCTCGCTCATCAGGCTGTTCGCATGGCCCGCGTGGTCCGCGTTCTGCCGCGTCATCGACGACATCTCCTCCAGCGCCGCCGACGACTCCTCCAGGCTCGACGCCTGCTCGCTCGCCCCTTCCGCCAGCGACTGGCTCGACGACGCCACCTGGCTCGATGCCTCGTTCACCTGCCCCGCGCCTTCCGAGAGCGATTCGATCACCTGCCCGATCGGCCGCGTCAGCTTGTTGCGGATCAGCAGCCCCAGCAACACCCCCATGGCCACCAGGCACGCCCCCGCGATCATCCCCCCCGTCCCGACCATCCGCCGCCGCGCCGCCCCGTACATCGCCCGCGCCGCCGCCAGCCCCTCCGTCGTGTGCCGCTCGGACTCCTTCACCATGTGGTTCATCCGCTCCTTGCTGT
>CAYODC010000253.1:0-3573 GCA_964402575.1 uncultured Verrucomicrobiota bacterium | reverse complement strand
AGGTAGCTGCCGATCTGGGTGACGGGCACGAGGGCGTTGCGGAATCCCAGCCAGGCGTAGCCGGTGGCGTGCTGCAGCGCGTGCCCGGCCTCGTGGCAGGCCACGCCGACGGCGGACAGGGAAGAAGTGGCGTACACCTCGGTCGAGAGCCGGAGGACGCGGCTGGACGGATCGTAGTGGTCGGCCAGGAAGCCCTGCGTCTGCTCCACCTCGACATCGTACAGCCCCTGCTGGCCGAGTAGCCTACGGGCGGCCTCGGCGCCGGTCATGCCGGAGGAGGGCTCGACCTGGGAGTAGCGGGCGAACCGCGACTTGGTCAGGAACGTCGCGTAGAGCGACAGCAGCAGCGCCGGCAGGGCGAACAGGATGTAGGCGGGATCGAAGTACATGGAATCACCTCGGCGTCATATACCATGTCGGGGCTGGGCAGGTGAAGTGCCGGCGGATTTGCGCAGGAACGTCCATCCGCGCCCATCCTTGACTCCCTCCGTCGCCGGGGAGTAGCCTTGCTTCCGTCAGGAAAGGAAACAGCCATGAATGAATTGATCCAGCAGTTGGTGTCGCAGTTGGGCGTGAACGCCGATCAGGCGAAGGGCGGGGCGGGGTTGCTGTTCAAGATGGCGCAAAGCAAGCTGGGCGGGGATTTCTCGAAAATCACCCAGGCGCTGCCGGCCGTGACGGACCTGATCAAGGCCGCCCCGGCGGAAGGGGGCGCGTCCAAGCTGCTGGGCGGGCTGGCCTCGGCCATCGGCGGCGGCAAGGCCGGCGGCCTCGCCAGTCTGGCATCCTTGGCGGGCGGGTTTTCCCAGCTCAAGCTCGATCCCGGCATGATCGGCAAGTTCGCGCCCGTGGTCCTCTCCTTCCTCCAAGGCAAGGTCGGCAAGGACATCGCGGGACTCGTGGCCGGAGTGCTGAAATAGGGTTCCGGCTCGGGAGTGCGGCGTCGTCTTCGGGAGGGGGAAGACCGTCGCGGCTCAACTGCGATCATCCGTGAGACGGGGGCTCGAAGAAGGAAAGCAGGGCCTTCTTCACGGCTTCCTCGTTCTGGACATGGGCCAGCACGGTCACTTGGTCGCCGCCATGGAGGCGGGTCGAACCATTGGGGCTGACGACCTGCGCTCCCCGGCTGACCATGGTGATGACGCTGTCGGGCGGCAGGCGGAGGTCTTGGATGCGCGGTCCCGGGGTTTGCGCGTGCTCGGGGAGATCGACGACCACGAGATCCATGTCGCTGGGAGCCATGGTCACGAGTTCGAGGCTGTACAACGGCGCGGGCCGGGTGCGCCGGGCCAGAAGGCGAAAGAGCCGGGCGACGGGACCGAGGGTGGAGCCTTGGACCAGCACGGAGAGGATCACGGCGAAAAAGACCAGGTTGAAGACGTCTTGGCTTCCCGGGAGATTGGCGGCGGCGGGATAGGTGGCCAGCACGATCGGCACGGCGCCGCGCAGACCCGCCCAGCTCGTGAAAACGAGGTGGGGGATCCGGATGCCCATGCCGAGCGTGCCGAGCGCGACGGCGAGCGGGCGGGAGATGAAGGTGAGGACCAGGAAGAGAATCAGGCCGTCCGCCCAAATGCCGGCCCATTGCCGGGGGAACACCAGCAGGCCTAGAAGAATGAAGGTGCAGATGTTGGCCACGCTGGCGAAAGCGGCCGAAAAGTGGGCGACGCCCTGCTTGTGGACGAAGGGGCGGTTTCCCATGACGTGGCCGCCGATGAACACGGCCAGCATGCCGCTGGCATGCAGGAGTTCGGCCAGCCCGTACGTGAGCAGAACGATGCCGAAGAACAGGACGTAATAGTAGCCGCGGTCCTGGAAGCGGAGCTTGTTGAACAGCCAAACGGAGGCGCGTCCCATGAGCCAGCCGAGGACGGGGCCTGCGGCAAACTTCCAGGCGAAAGCGAGGGCCGTTCCCAAACCCGGCGCCGAGCCGGCGGCGAGGGTTTGAACCGCCACGACCGTGAGCAGCACCGCCATGGGATCGTTCGCGGCGCTTTCGATGACGAGAGTGTTGGCAAGTCGTTTGGGGAGCGCATAGCGGTGGAGGATCGAGAAAGTGGCGGCGGCGTCGGTGGAAGAAATGATGGCGGCCAGCAGGCATGCCTTGTCGAACGGCCAGCCCAGCGCTTTCCAAAGGAAGATCAACGTGAAGCCGGCCGTGAGCATGACGCCCCAGACGGCCAATCCTCCTGCGGGCAGGGCAACGGCCCTGAAATCGCTGCGCTTGATGCCGAAGCCCCCTTGGAAAAGAATGAAAACCAGTGCGAAATTGGCGATCCGGTTGGCGAGCAGCGCATTGTCGAAATGCCAGAAGTTGAGGACATCGCTGCCGAACAGAATGCCGCCGCTCAACGCGACGAGGATGACGGGCACGCTCCAGCAGTCGAGCCAGACCGCGGCAAGCACGACGGTGATCAAAATCAACGGACTGACGATGTACACAAGATCCATGGTTCCTACCGGGATAACATGGACAACCTAGCGGCACCCGGGCAAGCAGGCAATCCCAAACGCGGGCTCGAAGACGACGGCCGTTTTTCAGCTTGATTGGCGGTGGGGCAGGCGCATGGTGGTGACACATAAAGTTGCAGGATATGTGTCATGGATCAACCGGAGAACCGAATGCATCGCGCTGATAAAAAAACTACTTGCGAAGAATTATGGCCACAAGAGGGGTTGGGTGTTCACCCCGAACGATTTCAAGGAAATCGGTACCCGCGATGCGGTGGCATCCGCCTTGAAGCGACATAAGCAGGCTGGGCTGATTCGTCAGCTGGCGCGGGGCCTGTACGACTATCCCCGGAGCCATCCGAAACTGGGGACGCTGGAGCCATCGCCCGACGACATCGCGGCGGCCATCGCGAGGAGGGGCGGGTTGCACATCCTGCCCTCGGGGGCCTATGCGGCGAACCTGCTGGGATTGTCCACCCAGGTACCCATGAAGCTCGCCTATCTGACGGAAGGGCCGTCCCGCACGGTCCAGATCGGCCGCCGCCAGATCATCCTGAAGCACGCTTCTCCCCGGTGCATGGCCACGGCCGGAAAAATCAGTGGCATGGCGATCCAGGCCCTTTTGCATCTGGGCCGCGAGCACGTGGACGAAGAGACCATCGCCCGGCTGGAGCGTCGGCTCGACGCTCCGGCGCGCCGGCTGTTGATCAAGGACATCCGCCACGCGCCGCGCTGGATGGCCGACATCTTCCGGCGCCTGGGAGAAAAGGTCGCATGAAGAAGTTCTACGCTCGCGCCGGCGCCCGCTACGACCTGGCCAAGCCCGGGACGTTTCGGCTGCTGCCGCCCGCGCACACCCGGGAAAGCCTGGCCGAGGATTACGAGAATATGCAGGTGATGCTCTTCGGCGATTCGCCTGCCTTCGACGAGATCCTGGCCAATCTCGGCCGCTTGGAGCACGCCATCAATCGAATAGGGTCCTAATCGTCAGAAAAAGCAGCCTCATTTTCTGACGCAATCAACCCCGAAATACAGGGTTTCGGCAAGTGGGTTGAAATGCCGGTTCCGATTATTAATCCGGCATATAAATACTTGCACATATAGGCATGCATGGTATGATTC
>CAYODC010000252.1:0-3578 GCA_964402575.1 uncultured Verrucomicrobiota bacterium | reverse complement strand
CACGATCTGGTACGTGCTGAAATCGAACCAGTTCCCGTCGAAGGGCGCGCCCCAGCCCGTCACGAACATCAGCCACCGCCATGAGCCATCCGCCTCCTGGATGACCAGTTCGTCCGCGGTTTCCTCCGACGCGCCGCCCTGCGGGTTGGCCGCGGCCAACGTCGCGGCCAGCGGCAGCTCGCGGCCTTCCGACAGGCCGATCAAATTGAAGCCCGGCCGCAGCGTCACGCTGGCTGTCCCGTCATTGCCGACCGGCCCTGTAAACGTCGCGCACGCGTCGATCCCGCTCCTGTTGGCCACCCAGAGCCCCTGGCCCGCGGGCAGTTCATAGGTGCTCACCGTCCCGTCGGCTTCCCGCCACACCCCTTCGGCATCGAGATAGAGCGTCCGCCAGGATTCGTCTTCCTGCAGAATGTAGACTTCCGCGGCTTCCGACCCGATGCCGCCGTCGTGGCCGGTCAGCTCCTCCGCCAGATCAAAGCCCATCTCTCCATCGAAACGCCGGTCTGTCCGAAGCGGCGGCGACACCAGGGTATACCCCGCGGCCCGTATGTTTTGCCGAATCACGCCCCACACGTTGTTGGTCGAGGGGGCATCCCCGTACAGCGCCACTTGATAGTAGCGCCGGCGCTCCGACCCCAGCGAGGTGTCCCCCATCGCCGCCAGGCCACCCGCGCCCAGTATTTTTCCCGTGCGCGTCCAGCTCGACCCGCGCTCGAACGGATTGCTGTTCCAATACACTTCGTACGGAACGCCTTCCACGCTCTCCCACTGGACCGTTGCATTCCCGCTTGAAGTCATGGCCTCCAGATAGGTGATCTCCGGCTTCCATTCGGCCAGCGACTCCGGAATCCCGTCCGCATTCAAGGCTTCGTCCGCCCGCCCCACGTAGATCTTCACGATCTCCCAGTCCTCGAATTCACCGTCCGATGCCGTGAAGCGCATCGGCCATAAGCCCGCCTGCTGCGCGGACGGCGTCCAGAAAAACTCCGCCGTTCCATTGGTGCCGACCGTGAAGGTCGCCCCTTCGGGCACCCCCTGCGCGCTCAGCTCCGGAATCGTGCCGTTGACGTCCGTGGCCCGGATGCCGAATCCGATCGTGTTCCCCACCCTCCCGACCTGGCGGCCGATGTACTGCAGCACGGGCCCCTCGTTCGCCGCCACCGCCCGCGGACCGAACGTCAGCGTATAGGGGCCGCCGGCCCCGCTGTCGAACAGGTTCAGGTAATAGGTCCAGCCCGTCCCCGACTCGGGACGCTTGCGCGAAATCCAGACGTTCTGGGGCTTGAGCTCCTTCCCGTCCCAGCGCATCGCCCCGACCACTTCCAGGCCGACCCCCGCCGCGAACTCCTGCTCCGCGTAATACAGCCCGTTCACCCCCGGGAGGGTCAACGTATACACCGTTTGCGAGGCCGCCCCGGCGGCCGCCGCCAGCTGCGACATCGCCGAGACGTTCTGCACGGGCGAGTCCTTCCCGTCCGAGCCATAGAGGGACAGCGCCAGATCGTCGGCCGCCAGGAAATCCAACTGCCCGTCGCTCCCCGGCGCGTCCAGCCGGACCATCTGCACCAGCGTATGCGTGCGCACCTCTTCGAGCAGCGAAGTCACCCGTCCCCCCAGTTCGTCCCCGTGCGCAAACGACGCAGAAAACGCCGTGAACCGCCCCGAAAGCGTGCACTCCATGATCCAGCGCCCCACCGCCGCCTGACCCGCCGCCGCGTCCCCGAAGTTCACCGTCAGCGCGTTCGCCGTCAAGTTGCCGTTCACCTCCGCCCCCGTGATCTGATAGCCCACCAGCAGCCCCTGGTCGTTGTCCACGATCCGCGGCTGCCCCGACACCAGGCTCACGTTTTGCGCCGCCCGGTAGCCCACGTTCTTGACCCGCACCCCCAGCGTGAAAGGCTCCGGATTCTCCACCTCCGGCGTGAACGCATCGTCGCCGTACACGTTGTCCGGCAGGAAATAATCCAGCTGCAGCTTCGGCATCGGCATGACCGTGATCACGTCCGGCGTCACCTCGATCGTCGACCGGTCCTCGCCGAGCGTGTACTCCAGGGTCGCCCCCGCCAGATAGCGCACGCCCATTCCCGTGCCCCCGGCCCCGGGCGCCGGGATGATCAGCCAGTGGATGTCCGCCGAACTGGCCGCCGCCACCGTCCCCGCCCCCCCCACGCTGGAGATGCCCGTCATCGTGTCCAGCCGCACGTAGAACAAGGCGTTCGTGTTGTTCGCATCTGTCGTCGCCGGCACCGCGCGGCCGTCCACGTCCTGGAGCTTCAGCGTCACCTTCACGTTCCTCATCGGCAGGGTCGTCAAGCCGTTCTTGATCACCATGTGCGCGTCGAACGCCTGCCGTTCCAACGTCAGTTCCTGCTCGATCTGGATCTGTACCGTCGCACACAGATCCATGGCCCGCGCCCGCTCCGCTCCGCCCCAGCCCAGCCCCAGAAAGATCAATCCGGCCCCGATCCACCCTCTGCCGCTATTTACGCTCATGATTGCTCTCCTCTTCCATCCGCGGCTCATCAGCGGCATTCCTTCGCGAAGGTCGCTCCCAGCTCGTCCACGAAATCCACCAGATCCTCGTCCGACAGCGTCGGCGATCGGAAGCTCGCGCCGCCGTCATCCGCGTACGGGTCGAACGGGCTGTGCGGATCGTAGCCCGATTCGATGAACGCCGCCACGTCGTTCAATCCGTATTCGCCCGCCATGCGCGCAAACTCGTCCTCCGCAAAGGCCGCGGTCTCGTCCATGAACATCCAAGTCGTCGGATCCACCGCATACGGATCTTCCAGCGGGCCGGTCCTCACCAAATCGTCGATCAGGTCGTTGACTTCGTTCAAGGACGACGGATCGCGCCCGCCCAGAATGTCGTACAGACCGCGCAGGCTTTGCTTCGCCAGATCGGGCCGCAGGATCACGATGTCCGGCGTGGCGCCGTCCGAGGCGTGCCCCAGCTTCGAACCGTACGCCTCGTCCGTCGACTCCCATGTGTACCAAAACGGCCCGATTTGATATCCCGTGCCGGGCGCCGAGGCCACCTTCTCGATGTCCAGATGTCCGAAGGTGTCTTGCCACGCGTGGATCAGAATGCCCTTCCTCAGCGGATCCTGTTCCCGGGAGATCAACTGCCCCAGCACGCACCGGTTGCATTCCGTGTACTTGCGGTCCTCGCCATGCAACATGTGCAGGACCGGCAGCGCCTTGTCGCGCCAATCCCACGTGGAGAACTGATCCCTCTTCCAAGGCTTCAACGCGCGGTCCGACGCGATCGCCATCGCGTCGATGCGCGTGTCCGCGTCCGGATACTGCGACCCGTACGCCAGCGCATAGGCGGCCTCCTTGGACAAGCCCGCCAAGCGGGCCACGATGAACACCGCGTAGAAATGGATGTCCGCCGCGTACAACCCCCACGGATCCATCCGGTTGACGGGATCGTTGAACGCGAACTGGTAGCGGTTGATCCCGTCTCGGAAGCCCATCGGATCCGGCGTCAGGTAGCGCCCGATCTCCGGATCGTAGTACCGGAACGTGTTGTAGTGCAGGCCGGACTCTTCGTCCTCGTATTGGCCCGAGAA
>CAYODC010000251.1:0-3639 GCA_964402575.1 uncultured Verrucomicrobiota bacterium | reverse complement strand
GGCTTGACCGTGAACGTCCCCTACGACGGCTCGGCCACCCTGCCGACGGCCGTCGGCGCGTACGAGGTGATCGGCACGATCGCGGATGCCAACTATGTCGGCTCGTCCACCGACGTCTTCACGATCGCCAAGGGTTCCGCCGCGGTGACCCTCACGGGTCTGGCCCAGACCTACGACGGGACCGCCAAGAGCGCGGGCGCGACCACCGAACCGTCCGGTTTGACCGTGAACCTGACCTACGGCGGCTCGGCGACGGCTCCGACGGCCGCCGGCAGCTATGCCGTGACCGGCACCGTGGCCGACGCAAATTATGCAGGCGCCGCCACCGGCACGCTGGTCGTGGCCAAGGCCGCCGCGACAGTCTCGCTGTCCGGCCTGTACCACGTCTACGACGGCTACGCCAAGAGCGCGACGGTGACCACCGATCCGGCCGGGCTCGATGTTTCCGTGACCTACGACGGCTCCGCCACCGCGCCCAGCGCGACGGGCAGCTATGCCGTGGTGGCGACGTTGACCGAGCTCAATTACCAAGGTTCGGCCTCGGGCACGCTGACGATTGCCGCGGAAGGCGAGGATCCCTTTGTGCAATGGCTGCAAGACCAGGAACTCGATCCGGGCGACAGCCGTTATGACGAATCGGTCGATGACGACGGCGATGGAATGACGACCTATCAGGAATACGTCGCCGACACCGAACCAGACCGCTCCAATAGCGTTTTCGCCCTGTCCGGAACCTATGTGCGCGCGAGTGCCAGCAACACGACGGGCCAGATCCTGTTCTCGTTCCCCGCCAGCACGGGGCGCTACTACCAGTTGCTCTACAAGACCAACCTACTCAGCCCGATGCTGACCAACAACCTCGGCTGGGGCGTGCCCGGCATGGTCGTCACCAACGACTCGCTGGGCGAGTGGTACGGCGACATTCGCGTCCGTCTGACCGCGCCCTAAGCCGGGGTCGGGACGCCGATCCGCCGGTGTCCATGGAACCCCGGAGCCCGGACGGCGCGGCGCGTCAACCCTGTCCATTCTGGTGGGCCGGCCTCCGAGCCGACCGTCCGGCCTTCAATCGCGGCAGTTTTCTCGAAAAAGCCTCAATAAAACGCTTCGACAAACAGAAGGAGGTCTGGCATATTGAGGGCCAAACCATTCGATTCGAGGAGTATTTCGACGTATGAAATTCCAACGCGCATCTGGCGTCCTGTTGCACCCCACATCCCTGCCGGGGCCCTACGGCATTGGCGAGATTGGTCCCGAGGCCGATCGGTTTGCCGATTTCCTGCAATCGACGGGCCAGCATTTGTGGCAGATTCTTCCACTGGGCCCCACGAGTTATGGCGACAGTCCGTACCAATCTCCATCCACTTTTGCGGGCAATCCGCTGTGGATCAGTTTCGACCTGTTGATCAAGGACAAGTTGCTGACGCGGTCCCAACTGCGGAAATTCCCTGTGTTTCCGGATGACAAGGTGGATTTTGGCCCCGTGATCATCGCCCGGATGGAGGTGCTGAACAAGGTTTGCGCAAGGTTTTCCGACAAGGCGTCGCCGGCGATGCAGGAGGAATTCGCGTCCTTTTGCGAGCGCAATGCCTACTGGCTGGAGGATTACGCGTTGTTTGCCGCGCTGAAGGATGCCCACGGCGGGGTGCCGTGGACGCAGTGGGGGCCGGAACTGGCCGGCCGCGAACCGTCCGCGTTGGCGTCGGCCCGCGAGCAGTACCATGGAGAAATCCGCAACGTCCGGATCATCCAGTACCTTTTTGAGCGCCAATGGAAGCGGTTGCGGAGCGTTTGCGCCGCGCGGCGGATCCAGTTTGTCGGCGACATTCCGATTTTCGTTGCGCACGACAGCGCCGATGTATGGGCGAATCCCGGCTTGTTTTTCCTGCGGCCGGATGGCCTGCCCAGCGTGGTGGCGGGCGTTCCGCCGGACTACTTCAGCGCCACGGGCCAGCTGTGGGGAAATCCGCTCTACAACTGGGAGGCGCACAAGGTCCAGCAGTATGCCTGGTGGATGGCGCGCCTGCGCCGGATCCTGGAACTGGTGGACATTGTGCGCATCGATCACTTCCGGGGCTTCGAGGCTTTCTGGGAGATTCCCGGCGGCGAGACTACCGCCATGAACGGCAAGTGGGTCAAGGGGCCGGACCAGGACCTGTTCGATGCGCTGCGCGGCCAAATGGGGGAACTGCCGATCATCGCCGAGGACTTGGGCGTCATCACGCCGCCCGTGGAGGCATTGCGGGACCGCAACGATTTCCCGGGGATGCGCATTCTGCAATTTGCGTTCGGCAACGACGACCGGGCGGCGGAATTCCGGCCCGAGAGTTATCCGGCGCATTGCTGTGTCTACACCGGCACGCACGACAACGACACGACGGTCGGCTGGTTCCGCAGCGAGGCCGGGGCGGGCAGCACCCGCACGGCGGAGGAGATCGACGCTGAGCGCCGGATGATTCTGGACTACCTGCATACCGACGGGAACGAGATCCAGTGGGATCTCATCCAACTGGGTTCCCGTTCAAACGCCAACACCTTCGTGGTGCCGCTGCAGGACTTGCTGGGGCTGGGTTCGGCGGCGCGCATGAACACCCCCGGCGTGGCCGGCGGCAACTGGCAGTGGCGGTTTGCGTGGGATCAGATCACGGACGGAATCCGCACTCGTTTTGCCTATGTGACCCGCTCCACGGGGCGTGCGCACGGATGACCGGAGGAGGGCTCCCGGCGCGGATTCACTCCCGGACATGACCGGCTTCCGCCAAGGCCCGGACCGCGCCGTCCAGGGTCGCGGTCTTGACCAGCACATAGTCGGTGTCGAACGTGCTGACGACGAAGATGGCGATGCCGGCTTTTGCCAGCGGGGCGGCGAAGGAAGCCAGGATGCCGGTTTCGGTGAACGCCAAGGGGCCGTGGAGCTTGAGCAGGTTCCAGCCTCGTTCCACCGGCTCCTGATCGGTCGGGATGGCCGCTACCGGTGCCACGATGGAGAGTTCTTCTTGCGTGCGCGCTAACGCGGTGAAAGCGTGGGAGGGGAGAGCCCAACCGGGAATTGGAGCCGCGGCGGGGAGCCGGGCGATGGCCCATTCACCGGGCACAACGTGGAAAGCGATGGGTTTCATGCCCGGAGGATGGTCGATGAGCAAGGGGAAGGAAAGCGTAAACTGCCTGGCAAGCTTGCATGGGAATGGGTTTCGTTTATGATGGCTCAAATAGATAGGTGCCGATGACTTCCAAGCCCAAAGTATTGATGATCCTGACCCACGACCGGCTGGATTGCCTGCGGCTGTGCCTGGATATGCTGGAAAGGGCCGGGGCATATGCCTGTTTCGATCGTGTGGTTGTACTCCTGAATGGAGTTCCATCGAAGCTCAGGCGGCAAGTGCAGGATTACATGGCGGACCATTCCGGTATTGGGTGGGATGTTGTCGAGGGGGATGGAACCCGGCCCGGCGGAATCTGTCACGTTCAGAACGAATGCATTCGCCGCTATCCGGGGGCTGTCTATGTCAAGGTGGATGAGGATATCTTCGTGCCGCGGGGTTGGGCGGAGCGGATGCTGGAGACGTATGAGCGGTTTTCCTCCCGCAACGACCTGGCGCTGATCACGCCGCTGATTCCCAACAACGCCTACGGGCTGCACCG
>CAYODC010000250.1:0-3650 GCA_964402575.1 uncultured Verrucomicrobiota bacterium | reverse complement strand
AGGACGTGGGGGTGGTGACGGGCACGGACCTGGTGCTGGGCAAGCACAGCGGGCGTGCGGGTTTTTCCGCGCACCTCAAGCGCATGGGCATCCAGATAAACGCGGAGCAGCTCCAAGGCGTCTACGAGGCATTTATTGCGCTGGCAGACAAGAAGAAGGTGGTGTACGACGACGACATCATCGAGCTGCTGAAGGACTTCATTTCGGATGTGCCGCGGGTGTATGCGATCAAATGCCTGCAGGTGTCGGCGGGGAATCGGTCGATTCCGACGGCAACGGTGCAAATCGAAAAGGACGGCAACGTGACGCAGGATTCGGCCACGGGTGCAGGGCCGGTGGAAGCGGCGCTGAAGGCCATCGACCGGATCACGGGCATTAAGGGCGAACTGAAGTCGTTTGCGATGCAGGCGGTGACGCATGGCGAGGACGCGCTGGGCGAGGCGTCGGTGCAGGTGCGCTACGGAGACGACCTGGTGGCGGCGAAGGGCTCGGACATCGACATTGTGATGGCGTCGGCCAAGGCCTATATCAATGCGCTGAATCGTCATCTGTTCATCGAGCAAGGCGTCAGGAAAGCCTAACGCTGCCAAAGAACAAACGCCCGTCCCCTATATCGGGGACGGGTTTTTTCGTTTTTGAAATGTATAATGTCTAGACGTGACCCCAAAGCAAGTGGTGGGAATCTTTTTGGATGGCGGGCGGGTAGGATTGGGTTAGGATGGCGGGGTGAATTCGGGATTTTCCACACATGATTTGCGGGCGACCTGGCGCCGGATGGCGTGGATCCTGGTAGTGGCGGCCGTGGGGGGCGGGCTGGCCGAGGCGTGGCGGACGCCGCGGAAACCGGTCTTTCCGGGGCGGACATGGGACACGATTGCGCCGTGGCGGGCGGGCTTTTCCAAGAAGCGTTTGATCGAGCTGTCGTGGAAGGCGGGGGGGACGGGGTGCCTCGTGCAGGGGGGGCGGATGGTGTACGAATGGGGCGACACGAGGGCAGTGAACGATGCGGCGTCTTCAACCAAGCCCGTGTACACTTATCTCGCGTTCCAGGCGATCGAGAAGGGGCGTATCGGGTCGCTGGAGGAACGGGTCGAGAAGTGGATGCCGGAGATTGGGGGATTGAATGCCGCGTTGGGGCACAAGGATCGCGCGATCTCGTTCCACGATTTGCTGAGCCAGACGTCGGGGTACGGGCTGGAGGAGAAGCCGGGGGAGGCGTTTGCCTACAATGACTACGGGACGGGGTTGCTGGGATACCTGTTGTACCACCGGGTATTCGAGTGTCCGCCGGGGGAGGATAACGCGCTGCTGAACGGGGAGGTGCTGGGCAGGGCCATCGGCTTCGAGCATGGGACGGTGGTGACCCACAAGCGATCGCGTCCGGGGCGGATCCGGATTTCGGCGCGGGACCAGGCGCGGTTCATGCTGCTGTATCTGAGGAGGGGGAATTGGGATGGCCAGCAGGTGGTGCGTCCGGATCTGTACGAGCAGCAAATGGCCTACGTGACGTCCGCCGGGTTGCCGCGGACGTCGGGGCGGGAAGCGGAGACGTTGGAGGGGGTGGAATCGTTCGGGGGCGGGAAAAACCTGAAGAATCACCTGGGATGTTTGGGTTACTACTGGTGGTTCAACCGGATGACGCCGGACGGGAAGCGCATGCTGCCGGATGCGCCGCCGGGCACCTTCATGGGATCGGGATACGGGGGGCGCTTTGCGATGATCGGGATGCCGGAACTGGATCTGGTGGTGGTGTGGCAGGACATTTATGACGGGGAGGATTGGGCGCCCTTGAGCGAAACGGGGCGGTTCAAGGTGAACGAGGTGATTCGCGAGTTGCTGGCGGCGCGGAAGGAGGGGGCGCCATGAGATCGGGATGGAGCGGATGGCGAGTGGGGATGCTGGCGGGGATGGCGATCTTGGCGTCGGCCGGCTGCGGGCGGAAGCCCGAGGTGGTGCCGGGGGAGCATTGGACGTGGAAGGCGCCGGAGGCGGCGGGGTTTTCGGCGGACCGCTTGAATGCGGTGGCGCGGCGGCTGGGCGGGCACGGGTGCATTGTCCATGGGGGGGAGATGGTGTTTTCGTGGGGCGACATCGAGGCGCCGCGGGACGCGGGATCGTCGGTGAAGCCGATCTATGCGCATTTGATTTTAAAGGCGGTGGAGGCGGGCAAGATCCCTTCGCTGGATTCGCGGCTGGTGGAGTGGGTGCCGGAGATTGGCGGGTTGAATCCGGATTGGGGGAACAAGGACCGGGAGATTACCTTCCGGCATTTGCTGAACCATTTGTCGGGGTACGGGCTGGTGGAAAAGCCGGGCGAGGCGTTCGCCTACAACGATGACGCGGTGGGGCTGCTGGCGTGGACGCTGTTCCGGAGGATTTACGCCGAGGAGGGCGATGTGCTTAACGGGCCGGCGCTGGGGGGGGCGATTGACTTTGAGGATCGTCCGACGGCGGAGCATCCGGGATCGAAGCCGGGGCGTATTGGCATTTCGGTGAGGGACCAGGCGCGGGTGGCTCTGCTGTACCTGCGCGGGGGGCGGTGGGGGGGGGAGCAGGTGCTGCGGCCGGATCTGGTGAGGGTGGCGATGGGCGCGGCGGTTCCGTTGGGGTTCCCGCGCACCTCTGGGCAGGAGGCCGAAATCTGGGATGGAGTGGAATCCATTGGCGGAGGTCGGAACGAGAAGGACCACCTGGGATGCTTCAATTGTTTTTGGTGGTTCAACCGGCGGACGCCGGATGGACGGTTGTTCCTGCCGGATGTTCCGAGGGGGGCGTTTTTCGGTTCCGGCTGGGGCGGGCGGGCGGTGATGATGGCGATTCCATCGTTGGATCTGGTGGTGGTGTGGCATTACATTCGTCCGTTGGAAATGCAGATGTGGACGCCGCTGAGCGGGCGGGGGCGGCAGAAGGTGAACCAGTTCATGCGTTATTTGCTGGAAGCCCGGACCGGCGGATGACGGAGAGCGTGCTGGATGTGAGGATGGGATGTGGCATGAAGAGGCGATGGAGCTGCAGAAAGGGACGGTTGGGTGGATGCGTGGGGATCCTGCTGGTGGCGCTGGCGGCGGGGGGATGCGGGCGCGGGGCCGGCGGAACGGGGAAGTGTCCGGGGAAGGAATGGGAGCGGGTGGCGCCGGAGGCGGCGGGGTTTTCGGCGGCGCGGCTGGAGGCGTTCAGCCGGAAAGTGGGGGGCCATGGATGCGTGGTGCGGGGGGGGCAGATGGTTCATGCGTGGGGGGATTATACGCGCAGCCGCGATGTGGCGTCGGCGGGGAAGCCGATCTATGCTTTCCTGGCGTTCAAGGCGGTGGAAGAGGGGCGGTTGGAATCGCTGGACGAGCGGGTCGTGCGGTTTCTTCCGCTGCTGGAGCCGTTGAATCCGGAGCTGGGGTTCAAGGATCGCGACATGACATTCCGGCACTTGTTGAGCCAGACGTCGGGTTATGGGTTGCGGGAGCGGCCGGGGGAGGCGTTTGCCTACAACGATTACGGGACGAGTGTGCTGGCGTGGGTGTTGTTGCACGAAGTGTACCGGTTGCCGATGAGGCAGTTTGACGAGGCGTTGACCGGACCGCGGCTGGGAGAGGCGATCGGCTTGGAGGATGGGCCGTTCATCGACAACCGCCATCCGCAGGTGGGGAGAATCCATA
>CAYODC010000249.1:2282-3671 GCA_964402575.1 uncultured Verrucomicrobiota bacterium | reverse complement strand
GTTGGTGTTGAGGGTGAGGGGGCGGGAGGCATCGGCGAAGCTGGTGAGGCGGATGGCTTCGAAGTTGTTGGTGTTGTCGATGCGGGCGCTGTACTTGTAAAACAGGGTGTCGGGGGATCCGGGGGGGAAGATGACGGTGGTGGAGGTCCAGCCGTTGGAACCGGGGATGGGGGAGAGTTGGACGGTTTCGTAGGGAGGGTAGCCCCATTCGAGGGGGAGGGAGGAGCCGTTGATGAAGAAGGCGGGGGGGCGGGAGTGGGAGGCGCTGATGCCCATGCCGGAGTTGGTATTGACCTGGAAGGTCACGGCGACGGCCTGGGGGATGCCGCCGGCGGCGGGGAAGAGGCAGAATTCGGTGGAGCGGGAGTTGGCGCTGGAGTCTTCCACGCCTTCGGCCCGGATGGGAACGAGGTCGGTGGAGGCGATGGCGGAGGCGAGGCCGAGGAGGACGCCGCGGGAGCCCTGGGCGGTGGCGGAGGTGGGGGTGGCGCCGGAGACCGTCCAGTTGGCGGCATTGGTGACGGTGGTGGCGGTGACGGTTTCATTGAAGGTGACAAAAACATTCGTGGCGCCGACGGCGCCGGCGGCGGCGCGGATATAGGGGCCGTTGACATCGCCGGCGAGGAGATCGGGGATGCCGTTGGTGTCGGCATCGAGGGGAACGTCCACGTAGGTGGCGGTGGTGAGGATGCCGTTGGAGTAATTTTCCACGGCCTGGTTGGGGAGGGTGTCGGGGGAGCTCCAGGCGCTGTCGGGGTTGTTGTTGTGGATGCCGGCGAGGAGGCGGAGGGTGGCGCCGCGGGGGACGGATTCGCCGTCTTCGACGAGGCCCCACGTGGAGCCTTCGTAGAGGTTGGTCCAGGGGATGCGGACTTCAAAGCCCTTGTGGGGGCAGGCGGAGGCGTTGTTGAGGCTGGCGACATCGATGGGGGTTCCGACGGGGGTGTTGCCGTTGCCGTAGTCAAAGAGGGACTGGGTGTTGTTGGTGGTAGGGGTTTCCGCGCCGTTGTAGAGCACGCGGATGACATTGTTGTAGAACCCTTCGCTGGCGACCATGACATCGAGGCCGAACGAACCGCCGTCGGTCCATCCGTAATCGTTGTATTTGATGTAGCCGGGGTCGAGGCTGGTCCAGTTGGTGGTGGTGGTGGCGCCGGTGCCGGCATCGGGATCGAGGTCGAGCAGGACCACGAGCTTGTTGTTGTCGGCCTGCCAGGCTTGAAGGGCGAGATAGAGATTCGTGGCGTCCCACGTGACAAAGAGGTTGGTCAAGGTGCCGTTGGCGCCCCAGGCGGAGGCGCCTTGGAAGGTGGCGCGCAGGTCGGTGGCGTCGTATTCGATGGGTTGGCCGTCGAGGGTGGGGGTATTGGCTGGGGTGGCCCACGCCGA
>CAYODC010000249.1:0-2272 GCA_964402575.1 uncultured Verrucomicrobiota bacterium | reverse complement strand
GTCCGAGGATTTTTTTCATGACGCCTCCATTGGCTTCAGTATCCTACCGCTGGAATGGGCATGGTGAGAAGGAGAAAAGAGGGGGGGGGCGGTCGAGGCGGTCGATTCGGCAAGGCGGTCGATTCGGATGGACATTTTTGCGGGAAACGCGTCCAATGAGAGATGGCGGTCCCAACCTGTATCAAGGAGCGAGGTCATGAAAATCAGTCGATGGGCGTGGATGGCGGCAGCGGCGCTTTGGGTCGGAACAGCGGCCCGGGGGGAGGATCTTTTCACCTATTGGACGCAGTTGCAGGCGGTGAACCTGACCTCGAACGACATCAAGATCACGAAAGTCGATTGGCACGGGCATTTAAACAAGGATGTGGACCACATTAATGCCGGGGCCATTCTTCCGATGTCGGACCCGAACGATCCGGAGCAGGAGCCGGTGATCATCGGGGAAGTCCGGCGCTGGAGCGGAGGGGTGGATCTGGAAATCTGGTTCAAGGTGGTGGGGAACGAAGGCAAGGAGGATTGCCACCTGAAGATCCACAATCCTTACACGGGGAACAATACGATCACGCCCAAGACGACCTTTCCCACGTCGCAGTGTCCCAGCATGACGCCACCGGGCATTGCGGATGCGCAGGCCTCGCCGCTCTACCACAACATCAGCCTGCCGTCGTCGGGGCACAAGCTGATGCTGGTGGCGCTGTTCGCGTTTCAGTCGCTGACGCCCGAGGATGCCGGCATGAGCACGAAAGACCAGAAGAAGGCCGCCGAGGAGAGCCAGCAGCAGATCCAGCAGGCGGAATCGGACAAGCGGAAGTTCCAGCAGGAAACCGGTATCGTTCTGCCCTGACGCAAGGGGGACACGGATGAAGCTGTTCCGATGGTGGATCGGGGCAACAATGGTGGCCGGGGTGGGCACGTGGGCGGTGGGCGCCCCGCCGGAAGATGGCGGGCCAAAGGTCCGTGAATTGTTCCGAAAAGGGGCGGATGTTCGGCTATGGGGGCAGATTAACCGCGCAGTCCTTTTGGGCGACAACGGAACGGAATCGGAGTGGTTCCATGTGGACAATGACAGCATGCCGTCGCGCTTGGGCGTGGCGGGGGATTATGCCGCGGGGGACACGGGCTGGACCGTGGGCGGACAGATCGAACTGGGAGTCAAGTCGGACAATTCGGGTGAAGTGGTGTTTGGCGGGCCGGATCCGGAATTTGATGTCGACGGCCGCAAGATCGAGGCCTATGCCAAGCACGGGCGGTTCGGTTCGGTGGCCGTCGGGCAGGGGGACATGGCGTCGAACGGGACGGCAGAGGAAGACTTGGGCGGCACTTACGTGGCCGGCTACAGCCAGGTGCGGTTTGCCGCCGCCAGCCTGGTGTTTGGTCCGGCCACGAATGGGCCGACCGTTAAAAGCGTCTTCAACAATTTCGACGGATTGCACCGCGACGACCGCCTGCGCTACGACACGCCGAGCTGGCGGGGTTGTACGGCGGCGCTGTCGGTGGCGGGCGAGGACTTCTACGACATCGCGTTCCGGCACCGTCGGGAGATCGGGCCGCACAAAGTAGGGGCGTCCGTCGCTTATGCGCACAAGGGGAAGGGGATCGACCAGTACAGCGGATCATGCTCCATCCTGCTGGACTGCGGGCTGAATGCCGCGGTTGCCCTGGGCGGGCAGAGCGTGGAGGGCGAAACATCGCCCCTGTCGTGCTATGGCAAGGTGGGCTACAACCTGGAGCTGCTGCCGTGGGGGACCACGATGCTGGCCGTGGATTACTCCCGGAACGAAGAGGTCGGGCAGGCGGACGATCTGGCGGAATCCTACGCGGTCATCCTGAACCAGCGCGTGGATCCCATCTCCTCCGAGGTTTACGCCACGGTCCGCAACTACACGTTGGACCGCGAGGGAGAAAACTACGACGACCTGCGGGTGTTCCTGAGTGGCATCCGGATCAGTTTCTGAAGAACCGGCGCCTCGGTTGGGTTTCCGGAGAGGGGGCGAGAAAAAGCGGCGGGCTGGTGGGCCCGCCGCTTGTGCGAGGATTCGGTATTACGCGCCGAGCTGCCAGCGGACGAAACGGCGAATCGTGAATTCGTCGCCGGCGGCTTTGCCGGCCTCGGCCAGGACGGCTTTGACGGTTTTGTCCTGATCCTTGACGAAGGCTTGCTCGATCAGGCAGATCTGGCTGTAGAATTTCTCCAGCTTGCCGGCCACGATCTTCTCAATGATGTTGGCGGGCTTGCCTTCGACCTGCTTGGCGTAGATGTCCTTTTCGGCGG